>NZ_KV840292.1:0-10280 GCF_001839185.1 Staphylococcus sp. HMSC65H10
TTAGCTATATTTTTTTACTTTGCAACAGAACCTTAATTATGAGGTAAGGTTTAATGATTGTTGGTTATGCGAGAGTATCATCTATAAACCAAAATTTAGAAAGACAGCTAGCTAATTTGAAAACATTTGGTGCAGAAAAAATATTTATAGAAAAACAATCGGGAAAGTCAGTAGAAAACAGACCTATATTTCAAGAAGCACTTAACTTTGTGAGAATAGGAGATAAATTTGTTGTAGAGTCTATTGACCGTTTAGGTCGTAATTATGATGAGGTGATTAAGACAGTTAATTATTTAAAAGACAAAGAAGTTCAATTGATGATTACTAGCTTACCTATGATGAATGAAGTGATTGGTAATCCATTATTAGATAAATTTATGAAAGACTTAATCATCCAAATATTAGCAATGGTTTCAGAACAAAAACGAAATGAAAGTAAACGTCGACAAGCGCAAGGTATTCAAGTCGCGAAGGTAAAAGATGTATATAAAGGGCGACCTTTACTTTATTCACCAAATGCTAAAGATCCACAGAAACGTATTATTTATCATCGCGTTGTAGAAATGTTAGAAGAAGGCCAATCAATTAGTAAAATTGCGAAAGAAGTAAATATAACAAGGCAGACGATTTACAGAATTAAAAACGATAATGATTTGATTTAATAAACTTTGTTTCAATGCAACTGAGAGCTTCTCACGGCGTCTCAAAACAGATGATTATAATCTTATTATGAGTTTTTTATATTATTTTTCATTAACGAATATTTTTAAACTATATTATTTTTTGTTACTATGTAATCTATTCTACCTTTTCTTACACTCCCTAACTTTTCGTCACAGTTTGGACATTTCAGTGGACCTGCTTTCATAATACTCCTCCTTTTATTAGTTTACATAATAGGTCATTTTATCAGAAGTGCCAATAATAAAAATAATAGCCTTACAATCTTATAAACTTGTAGGGATATTTACTGTGTTAATTACCAAACAATCGGCTCCAGAAACCTTTTTAAAGTTCTTTTTCTTCCCTTTCTTCGTATTCACTATCTATTTCTTCGAATTGTTTATCGTCTATTGTGGGTGGTTCTTCGTTAATAATTTCATTCTCTTTCTCTTCAGGTATATCTTTACGCTGCGCCTCTGTAGATTGTTCCCATTCTTGTTGTTGATCAGTATCTTTAGACTCTCTAGTAAATGTTGCTTCTTGTACATTAACATTTTGTCTCTCATTAGCAGACATATCAAAAGAATAATTAGTTGTTTTTCTTCTTCTAACTCAGACTCCGACCTTTATATTTTTTTGTTACTTTCTAATCCTAATATTTGTTGATTCCCTAGCAATTTTTTAATGTATTAACATTGCTATTTTGTTGATCTAATTGCTCAGTTAGATTCTCAATATATTTTTCATCATTTTCAGCTCTAGATTCAAAGATTTCTATTTGCTTTTCTAATTCGTTTACTTTTGTTTTTAATGTCTCAGGACTATTTGAATTATTATATATTTTTCTCTACTTTTTCAGTATTTTTACCAAACATTTCTTTTTTTACTGATTCTTTTCTATGATTTTAAAACAATCATTATCCTCAATATAATTAATCTCATTTTCTTTTTCAAATGCTATATTTAAACTTTTAGTATTATTAACAATAGTTTGTTTAGTTACACCTAATTCATCATCAACCATTGATAATTCTCATAACACCCCCCCCTTAGATACCTAATTAGCCCTTTATAAAATGTTTTTGTCGCATAATTAGGTACTAAAACAAAGAGTTTTAACTACATTTAAAACTCTTTATATACCTTCTTAAAAGTGTTAATATTACTTTATAAATACTAAAAGAGTCAATGCTATTGGCGTAGCATCGACTCTCGGTAATAAAACGATTCGCACTCGTTTGTTTATATATTTTTTGATACTTGTATTATATCTATCTAATCATCTAAGTGCAAGCACAAAACATATAACTTACGTAAAAATTGTTTTATTACCTCAATTCTAAAAATGGAAATGAGGTTTTTATTATGCCGAAATTTGAAAAATACAATTTATCACAAGTAAAAACTGAAAGGTTTTATCAACTTCCTAAATATTTATTTGAAGATTCATACTTTAAAAAAATGTCGGCGGAAGCCAAAATTATGTATGCTTTATTAAAAGATCGCTTTGAATTATCCATCCAAAATGAATGGGTAGATAAAAATAATAACATTTACTTTATTTTCAGTAATAAACATTTGTGCGAATACTTAGGTTATGCAGAACAAAAAATTATAAAATTAAAAAAAGAGTTAATAAGTTTTAATTTACTAACTCAAGAACGTGTTGGTCTTAATAAACCAAATAGATTATACCTATTAAAACCTAATTATGACATTAAAGCCAGTCATAGCAAGGAACTTCCAAATTCACAGTTCCAGAACAATGAATTTGGAAGTTCTAGAACTGTGAATTTAGATGGTCAAGAACTTCCAAATTCACAGTCTAATGATACTGATTATAATGATACTGATTATATTAAGACTGAGAGTAATGATACGCATGATTTGAATGATAAGAAATTAGCATATCCTAGTAATCATTCAAATCACGACAATCCAAACTTTAGTAATGAAGCTTTAAAATTCCAATTATTAGAAGAATTACCGAAGAGTATTCAAAACTATTTAAGTAACTTTTCTGTAGCTGAAATTAAAATTATCAAGTCTGTATTGTTAAAAGCCAAAACATCTTTCAACAATTCTATTGATACATATTACTTATTAGAAGATATGGAATTTGAGATTGTTAATGTCCTTAAGCGTTTTAAAGCTACATTAATTCAAAAAAATGAGACTGTTCATGATATGCAAGGTTATTTAATGAAATCCTTCAAATCAGAATTCGCAGAAATGCATACTCTGAATAAGCGACGCGATAACTTACCAATTACTTCTTTATTTAATCAATAATTTAACTTAATACTTAATGAATTAAAAATACTCCTAATTAGAGTGAAGTAAACAAAGTTGAAAATAATAATATGAAAACAAGGTATCAAAGGATCAATATGACAAATATTACTTTAAAAAGTATTGAATATATTTACAATATATATAAAAAAACTGTAGACCTCTTCAGATTTACAGATTTTCATCATGCCATAAAAATTGAGATTAAACCTTTATTTTTCAACTTTGCAACAGAATCCTTTTAACAACATGGAGGTTACAATGATGGATGATTTAAGAATTTTAAGGTCCAAATTAACAATTAAACGCGCTATGCTAGATCTTTTAACTAAAAAGCCATTTAAACATATTACTATCAAAGATATATCAGATAAAGCTATGGTAGGTCGTTCTACATTCTATCATCACTATTTAGATAAATATTATTTAGTTGATAATTTAATCACAGACAGCTTAGATGATTATGAGAAGACATTGCATCAGAGATTAACTGGGCCTCATGTTGATATTGAACATTTTTTGAGTACATTAAAGCTTGATAGTAAAACGTTACTGCTACTACGTCAAATTGAAAGTACAGAATTAGAAATTGACACTTCAATAAAACAAGATCTTACACAGACTTTTTAAATGAGTTTAAACACTATTCATCAATTCACTATACTGAGATATTACCTCGTCTGATGGCGACATTAGTATTTGAACTTTTAATATTGGCCAAAGAAAGTAAATTTGAACGCAAAAATTCAGAAATTAAAGCTATCGTGAATGATCGAGAAGTACGATGGGAAGATATTAAACATTGGAAATCAATTCGTTCAGCACGAGTCTTACCTCATCAAAATTTTTATCAATTAAGTGAAGATGAACTGATACAAGCAGCAACTGAAAGCAAATTGGCTTTAGGGACAGATAAAATACTAGACATCTACGACGAACGTTTAAATGAAAGTAACGCTATGTGGCGAACATTTGTTCAACGTACGCCAAAGGATACTCCCTTTAAAGAACGTCATGTCATCATCGAAGTAGAAGGTATTAACCCAGTAATGGTCAGCAATATCGATTAAGAAAGTGGTATGTCTTTAGAAGGTTCATATAGTCTTCATTCTGAACATTATGTCTTCTTACAAATAGATAACATGCAACTTGTAATGGAAACCTTTGGTAATTACAAACATCCAAGTTTGTTTAAAATTGAAATGTTAGACCTTAACACACATAAACTTCCTGACGATATTAATCCAAATGCTGCTAAAGGTATTTTTGTTCCACAAGGTGTCCCAGACGAATCAGTCATTAGACATATGGAACACTTTGTGATTGATATGATGAGACAACAATCTGAGAAATAAATAAAAGACCTAAGATTTTGCAGTGAACCAAAATTTAAACTTTTTGATTAAATTATTTCTTTTAAGGTAAGATTTCTGTATTCAACAGGAGTCTTGCCTTTTTAATTCATTTTTCTTCTTAAATGATTATAGTATTCGATATATTTGTATATTTTTAATTCCAATCCTTCACAAGAACTAATTTCTTCTCCATAGGATAATTATCATAACAATCACCTTTCCTTGACATACTTTGAAAAATATATGGTTTTTAAGTATTTCCACCCAAGGCCTGTGCTGATAGTGCCAACCTTGATCAGAGTGAACTGTAGTTCGATAATTTAATTTCGGGATATTTCTAATAGCTTTGTCTAAAGATGGTAGCACCAAATCTAAAGTTGGATTATTGCTAATAGAATAAGCGATAATTTCTTTTAAAAACACATCTAAAATAGGTGATAAATAGTGTTTTGTATTAGTACTCATTATATTTAAGTGAGTAATATCTATTAGTTAATAAAAAAGTCGACAAGTCTATATAAGATTTGTCGACAATCTGTATTTCTATGATTTCACTATTGTTTTTTCATACTTGGAGTCAATAAAACTTACACATCCTGCAGCCACCAATAACATTACTCCAGCAAATAACAGCATGTTTGGCATTGATTTACCAAACAACGGGAATAACGCAAAACTAGCTAAAGAAGCGATAATCTGAGGGAGACAAATTGAACAGTTAAATAATCCTAAATAAGCACCAGCATTTTTACCATCTGTATTTTCAGTTAATAATGTAAATGTTTGTGTATTCATAGTAAGGTTATTAATTCCAATTAAGCAGAACGATAAAATTAATAACCATTGTGAATGAATAAAGAAAATTGATATAAATCCAATAGCACCCATGAGCAAACCAAATCTTAATACTAATTTTCTTTGATGAGGTTTTGCATATGCAGCTACTATGCCAAATAAAATAGATGCTACAAATTGTACGCCGATTAATACACCATACCAGTTACCTGCTTCTTGGTATCCTGCTGATGAAGGATCTGTAGTACCCCAAACATTGTTAGCAATAGCACCCGGTGTATATGTCCATAAATACATAATGGCAAACCAAGTAAAGAATTGAACTAAAGACACTTGCCAAAATTGTTTAGGTGCTTTTAAAAGCAATTGCCATAAATTCAATGAGTTTTTACGTTCTCTTTTTTCCTCTATTCCATGATAATGTGCATGTAATTTAGGATTATATTCATTTACAGAACGTACCGTCCAAATAGTTGAAATCAATAGAACAACTGCTGCGATATAATATGCAATTTTTACTGTCATAGGTACTTCACCTTTAGGCGCTACGTTCGATACACCCCAAAGTGTTAATAAGAATGGGAGTAAAGTTGCTATAATCCCTCCCATATTCGAAAAAATTTGTTGCCAAGACCAAGCCATATCTCTTTGTTTTTCAGGAACCGTATCACCAATAACCATTTTGTATGGTTGCATACAAGCATTTGCAGTCAAGTCCATAAAAAGTGTCATGATTGCTCCAAATAAAAGAGCAGCCAATGATGCATAGCCAAAACCAAGTGATCCTGAATTCGGTAATAATACAAGGGTGATAGCTCCTATAGGACCGGCTATTAATAAATATGGCATTCGCCTACCAAATCTTGTCCATGTACGATCCGAATAATAACCAATCAATGGTTGAATAATCAAACCAGCTAACGGAGGTAAAATAAAGAACCAACCAAGGTTATTAGGGTTCGCTCCTAAGGTTTGGAAAATTCTAGCCATCATAGCTGACTGTAAAGAAAATGCCATGTTTACTCCAAAGAAACCAAAAGTCATTGCAAAAATAATGCTCTTTTTCAATATTGGCAAACTCAATTTTTCTGACAATGGCTTTTCTTCCTCACTATTGTATTGATAACCTAAACCATCTGTATCTTTCATTTTAAAGTCTCCCTAAAAAATAACAGTCTTTAAAGTATACGATTACTTTAAAGACTGTTATTTCACATAATATTTTCTACACACATCGGTCTTCGTTGATTATGTAATCGATTACTTACAGATATTATCATATGAAAGCGCTTTTGTAAACGATTACATTTTTGGGAATATAGTTGATTTTCTTTCTATTAACTTACCATTTAAAATTATATTTTTTCTTTCCATTGCTTTTTTATCTATAATGTCTATTAACAACTCCATTGCTTTTTCACCGATTTCATAATTAGGTTGCGAGTATGTTGTAAGTCCAGGTTCAATAATTTCAGCTAATTTAATGTTATCAAACCCTACAATAGAAATATCTGTCGGTATATTTACCCTATGTTCTCTCAACACCTTAATTATTCCAATAGCCATTTCATCATTAGCTGCAAAAATAGCTGTTGGTCTATCTTTCATACTTAAAATATGTCTTGCAATTTTATATCCTGATTCTAACGAAAAATCACCTTCAATAATTGATTCCTTAGTGACTGGATAATTATACTGTCTCATCTTATTTTCAAATCCTAATAAACGCTTTTTCCCCAAAATACTATCTAATGATCCTGTAACATGTATTATTTTTTTATGTCCCAAATTAATAAGAAAATCTGTAACTGTTTCTGCCGCTTCAATGTTATTAATTGATATTGTAGGAATATCTAGAATTGTACTTGTTTCACATGCTAACACTATAGGGTATTTATCATAAATATCTTTCATTATTCTTAAACTTAACTTTGACGTTAATAGGATCATACCGTCTACTTGCCTTTCATAAAGGTATTTAAAATAATTATCTACTTTCTTCTTTTGAATATCAGCCAAAAGAATTTGATATTCCTTCTCTTCAGCTATACTTTCAATTCCTCTCAGCATATTTGTAAAAAAAGGATTAGTAATATCAGGTACTACAACTAAAATAGTCTTAGTTTCCATTTTTCTTAACTGTCTTCCAATACTATTAGGATAATACTTTAATTTTTCTACAGCATCTAAAACTTTTTTCCTGTTCTTTATAGATACATTCCCGGTATTTGTTAATACTCTTGAAACTGTTGCTGTTGACACTTCTGCAAGTTTAGCCACATCTTTTATACTTGTCACTCTTGAATCCCCCTTGTTCAATACATACAACTTTGATTTGAAAAAAGTTGTTATACTAACATTCACTCTTAGCTACTACTAAATAAATGAGATATTTTTCTAAATATAATTTAAGCTAAATTATCCAAACTTATTATATAACATAACTGACTTTAATGTAATCGTTTACAAAAATCAAAAAACTTGATACATTAAAATGTAATCGATTACATTTTAATGTGTTATTTCTATCTTTAAATGGCTAAAAATAAACATAAAGCATACTGATATTTTAGTCATTGTAAATAACATAAAACGATAAGGAGCGAAAATTATGACAGAAATTAAAGATAGACAATGGTGGAAAGAAGCTGTCGCATACCAAGTTTATCCTCGTAGCTTTAATGATTCTAACAATGATGGAATCGGTGATTTACGTGGATTAATTCAAAAATTAGATTATTTAAAGGATTTAGGAATTGACGTTATTTGGTTAAGTCCAATGTATGCTTCTCCTAACGATGACAACGGTTATGATATCAGCGATTATCACGCCATTATGAAAGATTTTGGAACTATGGAAGATTTTGATGAACTCTTAGATAAGGTCCATCAGAAAGGAATGAAACTAATTTTAGACCTTGTAGTCAATCATACTTCAGACGAACATCCTTGGTTTATTGAGTCTCGTTCAAGTAAAAACAGTCCTAAACGTGATTGGTACTACTGGGCTGATCCGAAGGATGATGGTTCTGAACCTAATAACTGGGAAAGTATTTTTAATGGTTCAACTTGGGAATATGACGAAAATACAGGACAATATTATTTTCACTTATTCAGTGTTAAGCAACCCGATTTAAATTGGGAAAATCCTGAAGTACGAAATGCAGTTATAGACATGATGAATTGGTGGTTCGATAAAGGTATTGATGGTTTTCGTGTAGATGCAATTACGCATCTTAAAAAATCTTGGGAAATGGGAGATTTACCCGTTCCTCCAGGTAAAAAATATGCACCGGCTTTTGATGCTGATATGAACCGCCCTGGTCTTCAAGGTTGGTTACAACAAATCAAAGATGAGTCATTAAGTAAGTATGATATTATGACTGTAGGTGAAGCAAATGGAGTAAATCCCGATAATGCTGACGAATGGGTTGGAAGAAAAAATGGTAAATTTAATATGATTTTTCAATTTGAACATTTAGGCTTATGGAATACAGGAAAATCTCATTTCGATGTTAAAGCTTATAAAAAAGTATTGAATCGTTGGCAAAAAAAACTTGAAAATACTGGATGGAATGCACTATTCATCGAAAACCATGATCAGCCACGTCGTGTATCTACATGGGGAAGTGATGATAAATATTGGTATGAATCAGCTACAAGTCATGCGGTTGTTTACTTCCTACAACAAGGCACACCATTTATTTATCAAGGACAAGAAATTGGAATGACGAACTTTCCGTTTACAAGTATAGAGCAATTTAACGATGTATCTGTTAAAAATGAATACCATATGGTTAAAGAGGAAGGCGGAAACACTGATGCATTATTAGAGAAACACCGCATGGAAAACAGAGATAATTCTCGAACTCCAATGCAATGGAATGATGAAGCTTACGCTGGCTTCTCTAATGTTGAACCTTGGTTCCCAGTCAACCCTAACTACGTGTCAATTAATGTCGAACAACAAGAAGCGGATGATCATTCTATATTGCAATTTTACAAAGATTTAATTCAACTTAAAAAGTCAGATGACACCTTTACGTATGGAAAATTCAACTTAATTGATTCAGAAAATTCCAGTATCTTTGCATATACTCGCACATTAAATAATAAAACTGCAGTCATTGTCGGTAATCTAACAAATCAAACTGTAAGTCTAAAAACTGACCTTGAATTAAACAAGGGAGATTTAAAATTGCATAACTATGATACTGAAATTAATACAGATAATATAAAACCCTATGAAGCATTTGTTACTATGATTTAGTATTTAGTTAACAACTTCATTCAGTTGACAATTACCTAAAAAACAAATCCTCTCATAACAAGATAAATCTTAATTTGAGTGGGTTTGGTTTTTAAATATATTAAATTATTCTTAACTACTCAAACTTACTGGAAGATAAATATGTATTATCTTTCATGGTTAAACTTTTTCTTGATTTAATAAATGTAGTTCTAATAGTCTTTTTATACTTTCCATCAAATTAGAGCATATCTTGAACCCAACGTTAGATAGTTAAATGACAAATTAGTATTTTCTTAATATAAGATAGCTACTTTTCATTGTATAAACACTAGATATATTGTATATTTTGATTAGGGATTGTTTTAATATATATTAAAAGCACAGTAATTAATGTCCCAAGTGCATTTTTGCAATCCTAGTTGTATATATTTTTCATTTAGAAAAGCATTTCTAAACATCTAGCTCCTAAACCGCCTTAATGGCGGTTTTTTTGTAGTGAATTTTACATTCAAACTATGGTTATAAATAAAAAGCCACTACACCATCGTTGTAGTGTAGTGACTCACTTAAATCGTCAAAAAAAGAAGTTGTATGACCAATGTACCTTGCAGGTACGTACTTATGATAACATGTAATTCCTAAATTATGTTAGTAAGAAGTGATAATAATTGGGCAAAGACCTCTGATTATAATTATATTTCAGAAATAATAAACTAAAAGTCATTGATTTACTCCAAATATATGCTAATATATTTTATATGTCGCTTTTCAGTAGTGGCATATAAACTCGTGTTGTGTGCGTTTTCAGTTCTACCACACTTCACAGGTGTGTGTAAGTTCACAGTTAACATTAGATTTACTTCAAGGTCATCATACTCTGTATGATGACCTCAGACCGTAGACAAACTACCGTTATAACTTGA
>NZ_KV840293.1:0-823 GCF_001839185.1 Staphylococcus sp. HMSC65H10
TTCGTATCATCGTTAGAATCAATTTTATCAGTTAGTTCCTCAATTTTATGACTTAAGCAATCTTCGATTGCCTCTAGTTCATGTGTCTGTATGTCTTCAGATGATTCTTCTTTTAAATTTGGCAAAATTTCTTTTACTAATAGCTCTTCGTATATTTCTTTTGATTTCTTCATATTAGATTGACTATAACGTTCTGTATTCTTTCTCCAAACAAACGTATACTTATTTGCATCAGCTTCAATTTTAGTACCATCGATGTAAATTGCATTCTCTTCTATATAATGATTTTCTACTAAAAAGGTTCTGAATACTACATAGCATTCTTTAATCAAAGCATTTGTTCGAGGATTAGAACGAAAACGATTAATCGTTTTATAGCTAGGGTTTTGTTCTTGTGCTAACCACATAAATCTAATACTATCTGTTAATGCAAATTCTATTTTCCGTCCGGAAAATATTGAATTACTATAGGCGTATAAGATGATTTTCAACATCATACGAGGATTGTAAGACGATGCACCTCTGTGATTTTGATATTCAGCAAAAGCATTTTCAGGCATTCTTTCTACAATCTCATTAACGATATTTGCAGTATCATTTTCTGTGAAAGTAAAATCAGTTATTAGTGGCAGTGAAAGTTGAGACATGTTATAATTTTTATACATAAAGTTCCTCCTATGATTGGGTTTGTGGTGAATCTCTAATTATAACTTGGGGGGCTTTATCTTTTTAAGTTATATAAATATTTTACATAAAAATCCGAGGAAAATCACTTAAGATTCTCCTCGGATTTTATTTTGGACTGTATTTATGTCCCAGCCCC
>NZ_KV840294.1:0-2567 GCF_001839185.1 Staphylococcus sp. HMSC65H10
CCTCGGGTAAGATTAACCACTTTCCACTCATGCCGAGCGCACACAAAAAACCTCAAGCATATGTATTCAGATACTTGAGGTAAATCAAGAAACTTTAACACAATAGTTTGCTTTTGTGTTAAAAATGTTGAGTTAAAATCGAAAACAGTAATTATTATGTTTCTATCGATAATCATACCAAACTCAAATAGTATTTTTAAACATTAAATCTATTTGTTCCTCGTATTTATTCTTGTTTGTAAAAATTCACTTCCATTTATAACCACATAACTTTCGTTTCACCCATCAATCAATTATCATTAACAGAATTTTTTGTTTGATTAAATATTAACAAAAAAGAGTTCAAAGCTTTCCTTCTGAAAATAAAAAATGCACTGAATTTCCCAAAAGTATTCTAACGATTCTATCGAAGTAATGAACACCAGTATAAAAATCTTAAAAAGAATAACATAATTATTTATGAGAATTTGACAATTTTAGAGCTATACTTTCGACTAACTTTAAAATTACAACTTACTAAACTTATCATAGTTAGAAGGTTTCTAAATTAAGTAGCGTACATAAGAATAAAACAATCATAAGTCTTTAGATATTTTGTAAGGATTTAAACAAAGTAATGAGTACAATTTAAGTCGAATTATGTATCAATTAAATTCAAAAAGCTTACTATTTGTGTTTCAATGTTACCTTTAACCTTTAATCCATGTTATGGTAGAATAATGATATAATTACCCACTATATATAAAGTAGCTATGATTTTTACAATTAGTAATATAAGTGATTATTCCTACCAAAACTGAAATCGGAAATCCATTTAGATATTCAGGTTGCTTTTTATTTGATTTTCTTCTCATCTCAATACATAGTAATACAAATGTTAACTATCATATAAATAAGAGTTCGAAAATTCGGAGTATTTATTATAAAAAAATGAAGATGAGCGATTTTTAAAATCGATCAATAAAAACCAAAAAATAAAATTATTCTATACTGTGGAGAGAGATAAAGATGGATAGAGACTACTTCATTTTCAAAGAAATAATAAATGGCGAAGACTATAAAAAAGTTAAGGCCAATCAAAAATATATATTGGCATTGATGTATTCATTTATGAATGTTCATGACAAATTATCAATAAACCAAAATCAGATTATTCATTTAGCTAATATAAGTCGAGAAACTTTTAGACAAAGTAAACGGATACTAAAAAAGCATAAACTTATTGAATATACTTATTATTCTAAAGTACATCTAAACATACCAGTAAATCAGGAGAAAGTATCCATTCATAACGCTTTAATAAATGGACAATACAGTCATTTAAGTAATGGAGCGAAGCTCTTCTATAGTTATTTTTTCAATGAACAAAACAACTTAAATGAAAACTATATAAAATACACACTAACTGGAATAATGAATGAGTTTGGCGGTACTTATAATACAATAGAAAACATTTGTCAGGAACTAATACAGGAAAAGTTATTAGTTAAAAAGAAAGATGGCGTTTCATATGTTTACCACTTCAAAGAAATCTAAAAAATTATAAAACGTATATACCCTACAATCATTCGAGTAAAAATAATTATAAGTATAGGTAAATTATTAAGTATTTACGTAATGTAATAACTTTTTTAGGAAGTAAATTTTTCTAAAAAATAGTTGTGATATTTGTAGTTGTAATAGTATATTTTATTTTTTGAATCGTTCAAAAAGTCACTTAATTGTATTTTATTGCTGTAAACAAGCGAAAGAATAAATAAGTGATCATGATATATTAATTTATAAAAGAAGTTCCCACTATGTTTAAACTTAATGGGCTACTGTTCCTCTTCACTATTGTAAGAGATGAAGAAGTACTTTTAGTTATCTTTTAGAGAATCTAAACATAAAGAATTAAAACAGCTTCAATAATTAAATTATTGAAGCTGTTTTAATTCTTTATGTTAACCAATGAAACCAGAAATAACATCAATACCTTGAGCTAATGCTTTAGCAATATTAGTACCCATAGTTACCCAATCTTGGTTTAGGCCTGATTGAATTGCTTGACCAATAGTATCTACAATACCTGCCATAAAAATTCCCCTCCTTACATATCAATTATTCAATTTTAAGTTAAGCTAAAACAACAATGAGTTTCATGATAAATCAGTGATATTATCAATCACCGGTATTAGTCTCATGTTCTTTTGCTATCACTATCTAAATTATACAAGATTCTTTTGATTTATAGTTTAAAACTTCTCAAGTGATTGTTTAAAATTCCTAAACGTTTATTTTATCTTTATATTAGACAAAATTGTATGCTTAAGTGTACAAAAATAACTTTCTGAATCATGTGTAAAACCTTTTTTGATAAACATCTTAAGATAAAACAAAAATAGTATGTAATAGAAAGCTGAGAGTAAAGACACTGAAATCTATTTAGAAATAATACGGTGTAAATTTAAAAAGACAAAACATAATGTATTAATAATAACTATGATAAACGAAAAATTACTAACTACATTAATATGCTAAAAGTCTTGCATATGTGTTGCGAGAACGAGACATAAACCTTCGACACC
>NZ_KV840295.1:0-683 GCF_001839185.1 Staphylococcus sp. HMSC65H10
TATATTTAGTTTTCGCTTCCTTTTTCTTTTTTATAGGCTTTTTTCCATCGGCTTTTCTTAGAAGATTTACTTCATCATCCAATTCTTTTTGGTATGCTTTGGCTTCAATTTGAACAACTTTCTTAATGTATTTATTTTTATTAGCATTGGCTTTAATATGAGTTGAATCGATAAAAATTTGTTCGGTATTAATAAGGTTGTTTTCAAAAGCAATTTTTAAGATGTGTTGGAAGATTTCTTCAAATAACTTATTATCATAAAATCGGCGGGTGTAGTTTTTGCTAAAAGTACCAAAATGAGGAACTTTATCAAAGAATCCATAACCTAAGTACCATCGGTACGCTACATTAGTGTGAATTTCTTTTATAGTTTGTCTCATAGATTTAATGCCGAATAATTTTTGAATCAGAAGGATTTTTACTAAAATTACAGGGTCAATAGAGGGTCTGCCATTATCTAAGCAATATTTATCTTTCACTAAATCATAAACAAAGTTAAGATCTAATACTTTTTCAACTTTACGTAACAAGTGATCATCAGGAACTAATTGAGATATTGAAATCATTTCAAGTTGTTCTCTGTTATTAGAAGATTTATTTAGCATACTATCACCTCATTATCTTATTACTATCATTATACAAGAAATGGGGAAAAGGTTATTATGTAAAATGTTAAAAAATAAA
>NZ_KV840296.1:0-1932 GCF_001839185.1 Staphylococcus sp. HMSC65H10
TAATGCAGTTGCAAGATACATCGAGGAAAATTATCTTTAATATATAGATAAAGTGAATAGAGTATACAAACTAACTACCCATATTTATTTAATTATGTCAACTAACTCAAAAGGCTTAAACGTTGTTAAATCAACGTTTAAGCCTTTTTCTTATAATTATCGTTTATGCAGGTTTTATACATCATTGTTCTGATGCGTTTTCAGTCATTTTCATGAGTTAATATTTTGTATTTTTATGTAGTTTGTACGTGTATACATTCGATACTTTGTATATTTTAGTTTGAAAGCTCATGTATTCGTCAAATATTCAACTGTTATATTATACTTGTAAGGCACTTCCTGTGCGGAAAGGAGGTGTGATGTACAAATGAACATTGCATTTTTCGTCGTAGTATCCCCCTAGGTTCATAAAAAAAATTAGTCCTTATAGCCAATAACAAAATACTTTTCTGGATTTTGTAAACACACCAAACTAATAAATAAATCATCTTCAATAATCTTATAGCTTTCAAAATTGTTCATTTCCATATTTAATTCTCCTGTTCTATATATTATTCATTACTAATATAACAAGAATACGACCACCTTAATTTTACTTGCAATAAAATTTTCTTTTGACTTCACAATATCGAAAGTAATGATTTGGATTGGTTGTTAACTTGGGATTAACCCAAGTTAACAACCTGCATTAATCGTCACTTATGTGGCTATCATTATTTTTTGTTCGTCAAATGTATTTCTCTTATCACAAGTAAAATTAAGGTTTGGCTAGCCACTTAGAATGAAAATCATTGTATTTATTAAATTTTCATTAATCAATTATAATATCAATAACTATTATCCAATATTTCTTTTCTAACATAATCTGTAAAACTAAATACATATGCCAATTCATTTTTAGCTCTCACTGTAGCATTGGCATTTGTATTATTCATGCCCCCAGAATTAATTCCTACAACCTCATTATTAGAATTTAATATAGGAGATCCAGAGTTCCCCATTCGTATAATCATTTTTGAGTAAAATTGAGGGTCATCACTATTAACTTTCAACAAATAAAAACCATCAGATTTATACATTTTATACCTAGAATCATTGATAAAGTCATTACCTAAATATTCTTTTGAAGGATAACCATATGTAGTAATCTTGTCTCTTGATTTCATATTTTTTATATTTTGTTCATTAGCTATTTTTAAAGGTGTGACTTTATCAGTTACTTTTTCATTAGTATGAACAACAGCAACATCTACCCCTTTTATCATTTTTATATCTTTAATAGTGAAAGAATAAGGGATATTGTTGGCATCTCTTGAAGGCATAAATTTTAAATTTGATGGTCTTTCTGGGTCATACATTGCCTTATTGACAACACCAAATCCTTTTTCTACTACATGATTATTGGTTAGAAGTGTGTGGTCATCTATAACAAAAGCAGTTCCATAAACTTTATTTTTTGTATTGGATAGTATTCCAATACCAGAAATATTAGTATTAATTTTATCTAATCTAATAAAACTTAATTCACTATTATTTATTTGTTGGACCAACTCTTGCACTTCCATAATACCAGCACTTCTTTCATTAACAGTTCTATTTAAATAAGATTCTGCATTTAAAGTATTGGAAAATGTTAAAGAAATAATAAAAATAAACAAGAAAACAGAAAAGCATCTAGCAATTTTAACCATCAATTTCACTCCTTTAATTTTTATTGTATACTAACTTTGAATACTAAAAAAGGACAACTATCAACCAGTTACGGTTTAACATTACTGTTATTACAAGCAAGTTTAAATCCCACTATCGTTAAAATTTGGAAAAAGGAGAAACATATAGTAAAAATATTAGGAGATAACACAAGAAAATCAGAAATTAAAAGTACTGTAGGTTTTATAAAAAAATTTAAGTGTCCTGTTATATGCTAAAGAT
>NZ_KV840297.1:0-4287 GCF_001839185.1 Staphylococcus sp. HMSC65H10
CCCATAGTACATGTTCTTCGGTTCGTTTTTGTGAACTAAATTTATTTTCGTTTATTTTGGTTCGTTTTTACGAACTTATTTGAATGCTGCCTATTATGATTTTTTCTATAATATTCTTTGTTCTTATTTAGCTTTATTCTCTATTCTTCAGTTTGTTATTACCTATTCTTTTGGACATTTTCGTTTTACTTATTTCTTTTAAAATGTTATGTTTAAATTTTATCATCCATTTAAATATACTTATATTTCAGTTCGTTTTCGCGAACTTATACCCTAATCAAAAAAAGAACGCCACCTTTGTAGATGACGTCCCTCTTTATGACTCGCTATAAAACTATTCGATAACATCTTACGCTGAGTTATCTACTCTCTAAAATATTGTTTTCTAAGTGTTGATCACTTATTCTACTGCGTATGCATAAATTTTGATGACTGTTATAACGTGTCTAACATCTTGCATAACCTCATAATTTACCTTTTTAGCTAAACTATCACTAAAGTAAACATACGTTTCCTTGTTAAAATTGTCCTCAGTGCTTTTACGTGCTAGGATAAGAGTAGGTCATTCCTTTTGAGACATGACCTACGTTTTGACTCTCGCCTAACAGTGATTCTAACTATCATCACTGTTACAATCACTGTGAAAGCAGTTTGATACATGCATTTTAATAACACCTATACTCCAGCTTTGTCATGGTAAATCATGACAGTAGTATTGGGACATCTTAATTTTATAGATGTCCCTTTTTCTTATATCAATAAGTAGATTTATTTTTCTCCTTATCATTTAGATTTCTTGCACACAATCCCATTTTATTAAATTCTAAAACATCGAATTTTTAAGAATTGTCCTTATCATTTTTACATACTATAATAATGGCAGGCCATCCTTTTTTGGGATATAACCTTATTCTGTTTTCAATGCTTCTACAGAGGTTATTGAAACTTCTGTAGAAGCAATCATACAAGCTAGCCTCAACCTCTGCTAGCTTATATGAAAAAACAACCAATATGTACTCGCCTATTGATTGATAAATAATTCAATAGTGAGTCATGCTGGTTTAATTTTACCTCTATTTTTTCTTAAGTCACACGATTACAACGACTTAAAGGCACCTTAACTTGATTAAGGTGCCTTTCTTTTCTTTCTATCTTCATGCCCATGATAATTATTAGGGGTTCCGCCTAATTGATGAAACCTTGCATACATATACGCTGATAACTCTTTAAAAGCCATATTTAATCTATTAAAGGCATTTTTTGTACCAATATACTCTCGATCTTCCAATAAAGCTCTTCTAGTGTATGCAATCTCTTTAGCAAAAGCCATATTTAATGCATATGAATCTGATTTACGGTTATGACTCTGATAGTATGATAGACCAGAACTTTTAATAGGGCTGAGCAACATCAGAAGCGGTTCAGGGTCCGGACGTTTCCCTCTCTCTTCTGTAGTATCTGGTTTGATCTCTGATAGCAGCTGAGCTTCTCGGCAATAGCCCGTATCTTCCAATTCACCAATAATCTGCTCAATTTCTTGTGCTATTTCATCTCCAGCTGTACATGCTTCTCTGAAAATAACGAAACTCGATACATATTCACTTCTGATACGCGATACACGTCCTATCAAGTAAGCTATAACATCAACATAAGTATAATCCTCATAGCTCTTAATTAGTTCCAATAAAACATCAATCTCTTCGATACTTATATTTTTCTGCTTTAAAACAAGCCATACTTGATATAAGACATCAATATCAAGTTCTGATTCTAAGCTGTCTCTAACCTCTATCAACTGCTTAATATCTTCATCATATTCATGATAAATATTATCTTCTTCTAACGTCTCTATATGATTCTCTATCTTCTTCAGCGCACTCTCTTTAACAACCTTTACATCCTCGTCAGCTTCCAAATCAGGTATTTCATCTTCAAATTCTTCGATTTCTCTCTGTAAAAATTGCTCAATTTGTATTAATCCATGTGATAGATGACTATATTCCTGTCTTAGCACATTCATATAATGATAACGTGTTTCTAATTGTCGCAAATAGCGTGCCATCTCTCCTTCTGCTTGGTACATCATCTCTTCTATTTTTATAAACTTATCTAGGTTTGTGACTGCCATCATTCGATTCCCCTTAAGACAATTTCTGTTCTCGGATAATCCATCTCTTGAAATTTTGCCATCGTTACCATTACTACTCGACTATCCTTGACATCTAAGCCTTTGAAAATACTGTCGAGCGCTGCTTTAAGCAAATTATCTATATCAGGTGCTGTTGTACGTGTAATCTGTTTAAGTCTCTTTTGACTCCTAGGCGCTTGAACATAAAACATAATTTCCGCTTTAACACCTAAAGGCGTGTGTATAATATCGAAAAAATCTTCATTCAATGCCTGATCAGCTTCCAATTGTGCCTGTACAGCATCTATATAGTCTATATACGCTTGATCATAATACGTAATCTTTCTGCCATCTCCTAAAAAGCGATGACGCGGCCTTGGCGTTGCCATCGGTGCAAGGTTGATGGTATACCGCCATACTTTGCTCATACATCCAACCTCCTAAGATTGCCCCTTATTGTCGGAAGTTTTAGTACGTTTCGACTCATTTTTGTACTTTAAATAATCCGTATTCATACTATTAATGTGTTTTTGTACTATTTCTTCTTGCTGCTCGAGATCTACTTCAGCTTTTTTCTTCGTTTTTTCATATTTTTCTGGGTGCTCTATATAGTCGTTAAACATTGCAATCACAGTGTTTAATTGTTTAACTGTAAAGATTTCCGCTAAAGCATCAAAGGCACTTTTACTTTCACTGAGCTCTTTTACATGCTTCTTATATTTAAAAACTGCTGTCTTACCTAGTTCTAACTGCTCACTCAATAATTTCCAATGCGCTTCATTAATAAACCATGATGCAATATTTTCACTTTTCGTTTTAGCCATCGTTATTGGCTTTTGTGTTCTTGTATTTGCCATAGACACTTCACCTCTTTGATTAATATGTTTTATATTCGTTATTTTAAATGACGGATTTAATACGTTTCATTTCGGTGTATTGATTCAATTCAAACACTTAACCAGATTCGCCCTATAAAGGTCATTAGGTATAATTTTAAAGTTTTCCGACGTATCATAATAACTTTAATGATTATATAATTAAATAGTAAAAACTCATTGTATTAAAGTACTTTATATAGAAAAACATTGAACTTAAATCATCTATTACTCACTGAGTTCTTTAATATGAACTATTTTAAAATAAAAAACCTTATTTTTTATAGTTCTTTTTTTAGAACTTTAATTGATTGTATTAGTGTGTATAAACATACACATGAATACGTATATATTTGTACTTATCTATATATTTATGTGTATACTTGTGGTTTTTGATAAATGAAAATCTATTCTTGTTGAAGAATAGATTTTATCAGTAGTGTCCTTAGCTTCATCGATGCCTGATTACAATTGCTTGATCAGTTCATTTAAAAATTCTGATGAAGATGAATAATTATTTTCTTTGACTAATTCATCCAGCTTTTTTCTGACTGATGGTTGTAACATAAATTGGTATCTTGCTTTGTTTTCTTTGACTTTGCCCTTTTTAATTTCTATTTTTTTATATGAAACATCCGGTGATGCTGCTTCTTCTAATGCTTTCTCAATATTTTGATCATCTTGTGTATATTTTTTATTAAATGCCATAGCTCAGGCCCTCCTTAGTTATTAATTGATATATTATTATTTTCTTCAAAGCATATAAAATTATTGATATGTTATATTACATCAGCTATGCATCTTTGATTGCTTTACATTTCTCACTGAATTGATCAAAAAATGTTTTTTCCTTCGCATATAATTTGGAATTTTTTTTCATCTTAACAATCGACTTTTTCTCTAAGACACTACGTGTAATTAATTCTTTGTCTGGAAAATATGTGATGTAGTTTGAATTATTTTTAATTGCTTCTTTAAAAGCAATGGATGATTTTGTATTATGTTTAACCATATTTCCAACATAAAATAATTTGGCTGTGACATAACTTTCTCTCGTTTTAAAATCTATGAGCTCTTTTTTCAATTTATTAATACGATATTCAATATTAGCATTCGAATCATCACTAAAGCCGCTCGGCTTATTTGGAGAAATGACTTTATGACTGACGACAATGGCATTACGTGTGGATGTACTGAAATCTGGATGCGTATCGATAATAATATAATCGTATTGATCAAGATGATACGCTTCATAATAATCATCCAACCACATATATAACTGCA
>NZ_KV840298.1:0-4197 GCF_001839185.1 Staphylococcus sp. HMSC65H10
TTTACGTTTATTTTTGTGTCACACAAAAATAAACACTCCCTATAACTATTGAAAGTTATAGGGAGGTTAGTGGCACTGTGTGATTTAATAGAATATTCAACTTTGAATTGACTTTCTACAAAAACTCTTATTTTATCATTTAGAGATAATCCTTCCAAAAATAACTGGAACTTATATATTCAAAATTAGTTATATACTTAAAAAGCAATCAAATTCACTTTTGGGATCTTGATATGAAGTGAAAATAATCGTTTCTTTTTCTCCTCGTATAAATCCACTTTTGTATTTAAGTCCTAAAATAAATGTATTACTAAATTTAAATAAATCATATTTATAATACTTATAAACTTGATATAGATCATTTACAGTATAACTTTGTCGTTCTTTACTTCTAAAACGTCCAGTTAAGTTTGTAGCTATTGCGGTAGATAATTTTAATTGCTGTATCAATTGATTGATATATTCTTTTCTTTCTATATGATTATCAAACAACTCATTAGCTAATTCATAGATTTCAGAAGGGTGAGGTGAATTAGTCATATTTTTTAGTAATGTATAGATGTGAATTTTTAGACCTTCAACATAACCATTTTTACTATTATTGGTTGGCCAACTTTTCATATTGATAATTCTATCTTCTAATTTTTCATCTATAGCTTTTAAATAATAGATTAATGGACTCATTCCCTCAATTGTTTGTGATTTGTTACTGTTGAATTTTTCAATTATTTGTCCAGTTTCATTATTTATTCTAATATAACTCTTTCCTACTTTACTAAGTTTTTCAAAAAGATCATCATCAAATTCTATATCATTCATTTCCAAAATATCTGGTAAAGATTTCGCTATTTCTGGAAAATCTGTACCCGTTACAGAAGATTTTAATAAAGTTAGAGAATCTTCATTACATAAGTATTTTAAATCATTAATTAACAACTCTTTATTCGGATACCAAGTTATATTCTTATTTCTCACCTTATTTACTACTTGTTTCAATTCTGTATCCTTACATAAAATATAATCTGCATTGCAACATTCTAACTCTTCAACTAGCTGTAAATGTATTGAACTAGACTTATGACCTAAATCACTAATTTTTCCTATGGCAATTATCTTATTACCTGAATAAAATTTTGTTTGACTATTAAATGCTCTAATCGCATTAATCATTGCTGGTAATGAAGCATTATGTGTATCATCTAGTAAGGTTAATTTATGCGATTTTGTTTGTATCTCTTTTAACGATAATATTTTAGAAAATGGTTTGAATTTTTTTAGTGATTTTTTCTTTATTGGCAAATTTAAACTTTTAAGTACTAACATACTTGCAAGTGCATTATAGACCATCCCTTTACTAATCGTATTAATTTGATAAACTTCTTTTTCATTATTTTGATTTTCTATTAAGAACTCAATATTCCCTTTATTATATCTGATATTATCAACAGACAAATCA
Source organism: Staphylococcus sp. HMSC65H10 (assembly GCF_001839185.1). NCBI lineage: Bacteria > Bacillati > Bacillota > Bacilli > Caryophanales > Staphylococcaceae > Staphylococcus > Staphylococcus sp. HMSC65H10. The sequence continues at coordinate 1,457 of NZ_KV840298.1, forward strand.
ACTTTACTATCCTTATTAATACCATAAGTTAACACATTATTAGTTTTTTCTTGTGCTTTATTAACTAAGTAATCAGCATATAATGTATCATTATTAATAATTGCTGTCCCATTATCTGAAAGGCCCTCAAAAATTCTTGTCTTAATTTTAGCAATATCTTTAACAGACTTAAAAGTTGAAAAATGTGCTTCACCTATGCCAGTAATAATTGCTATATCTGGTTTTAAGTAAATAGCTGTATTTTCAAGATAATTAATTGCATTCATAGATGTTTCAATTACAGCAAAGTCAGGATTTTTAATTAATTTCAACATATTACTATAAATAGCTGCTCTGACATTATTATTCCCTCTATTTTCAAGTACGTTAAAATCACTTAATAAACTAGTAATTAACATCCTAGTTGAACTTTTACCCATTGATCCAGTTATAGCAATAACTGGGTTTTTGTATTGATTTCTAATATATATAGCTAATTTTTTTAAAGCTTGAACAGAGTCTTCTATAATTATTTGTGGCGTGTTAAATGTTAAATCAGAAATATATTTTTCTGTTATAATTAATCCTATTTCTCCATTTTGTCTATCTACTAAATCATTACCATCTAGAGCATTTTTATTTCTTCCTAATTCTCTTGACCATGTTTCTTTATTAGGAGAGAAATACGCAGTTTTTTTACTTTTTATCAAATGATAAACTGTTTCAAAATCATTTATTTCATTCGATTCTTTATTGTTTGCATCTTTTAACTCTCCACCTATAATATTGTGGATTTTTTTAATCGTTAACATAATAAATACCTACCCTTTAAATTCCCTTTGATATTGTACATACCCTGAAAGATAATGTTCAATATCATCAATTCGAACACGATAGCCATGATGCTTAATAAAGAAACTCCCTAAGATTCTAGAGGGGTTTTTAAAATACATTGCAATTTCAGGATAAAAAAATCCAACTCTTTGATAATCTGCTCTAATATCAATAACTTCTTTTAAATATTTTTCATCTATCAAATGATTTACTAATTCTTCAAAACCAGTTTCTTTTGCTTTTGTAACTAATCTATAAGTAGCCATTAACATTTCTAAAAATGTTGGAAATGTTGTTTCTCGATTTTTAATATAATCAAGATAATTATTGACATTTTTAATTCCAAATTCAAAATATCTATCTTGTGGATTGATTTGGACTAATTCATTTGTACAATAACCTAACCAATGATCATGGTATTGCCAATATTTTTTCTCAATGAAACGATCCATTAATTTTTCTACAGTCTTCAACCATAATTCATTTTTATCTTTTTGATATAGTCTCAACAATGCAAGTGCTGCTTCACCATCATAATAAATAATTCTAAATTTTTCTTTAACGCTTAAATCTGGATAATTTAATATATGGGTTGTTTCATACGTTTTTTTATCAATCATTGTAAGGATGCCTTTCGCTACTTTTTGAGCGTTTTTAAGGTATTCAAGGTTATCTTCATGTTTTAAATATTCACATACCGCAAATATAAATGAAGCATTTTGTCCTAATTTGATTTCATTAGATTCGTTAGTATCATCATAAATATATGCTTTATCCCCAACCTCAAGTAACTGATTTGAAATAACATAATCAATTGCTTTTTCAACAGGTTGCAAACTTTTTCCTAGATAAGCCAATCCTTCTATTAAAGCATAAGTAGAAGATGAATGTCTTAAGATATTATAGAACCTAATTTCCTTATCGAAATGCGGAAAATATCCATAAATATACTTACCACTATCTAGCAACATATTTTGTAAAAACGTGGTACTGCTTTCAATTAATTGATCTATTTCTTCCTCTAAATGATTTATTTTTCTTAAACCTTTTCTATAACCCTTACTATGTAGTTCATATACTTCCTCATCATCTATAAAAAAACCTTTTGTATAGAATTTAACAACTTCTTTTTCATTATAAAATTCACTAGAAAAGACCTTTTTATTAGTTGTATATTTTCGTAAATAATTATTGATGTTTTTTTCAGAAAGAAATAATTTTTTGGTAGTGTTATCTGGTCTAATAAAAGCATTGGCATTAATTTCTTCAGGTAAAACTGCTAAATTCCATAGACTATCAAATGCTATACCAAAATCCACATAGTTCCTTCTTGTAGTTACTAAAGTTTTTTTTAATTCTTTAAATAAAACTTTTTCTGTTGACATAACAATATCTAATTTAATCCACTCAGGAAACTCACCTGATTTCTTTTTAAATTTAAGTGCTGATTTTGAAATATCTTGCTTTAAGTACTTAGTTTTTTTTAATAGTTTAACTTGAGCTTTAATATTATGTTTGCCTAAACTTAAAAAGACATAATCATCTTTTTTCACCTTATGATAAACTTCATCCATCAATTTATTTAATTTTTCTTCGAAATTCATTATTTCCTCCTCATTTATAATATTTTATTAGTTTATGATATTTAAAATAAAACCAGGCCTTACGTGGCCTGGTTTTAAACTTTACTTACAATAATGAAGCTTACCTATTATTTTTCTTCCTTATTATTGTTTTTGCGACGTTTCCCAACTAAGAATAATCCTCCAAGTGCAGCAAATAAAGAACCAAATAATGTACTGTTTATTTGATCATTATCACCAGTATCAGGTAAAGCTTTACCATCTAATTTATCTGATTTTCCGTGATTAGCTTTCTCTGCATCAGCATCTGAATCTGCGTCTGCATCAGCATCGGCATCTGCGTCT
>NZ_KV840299.1:0-2784 GCF_001839185.1 Staphylococcus sp. HMSC65H10
CGACAAGTCCGTAGGACTTTGTCGACAGTCTGAGGTCATCATACTCTGTATGATGACCTTTTTTATTAAAGAGTTTTAGTCTTTAATAAAAAAGGTGTGAAGCATAATTATCTGACTTTTAATTGACTATAACTATTGATTTAATAATATTTTGAATGTTCTAAATGATCAATCGTTATTAATCACTGATAGTATAATATTAGACATAAGTGCATCATTTCCTAGATTTTGATAATGTAATATTTCTAATTCCCAAAGATAATTATGCTCTTTTCACATTAAAAATAAGACTGGTAATTTACTCACCAGCCCTAAATAGTATAAAGTCTATAATACTTAAGATGTTTACTTCTTTAGTTCTTATCGCCTTTAACCTGATCAATCAAATCATTAGCTTTATCTTTAACATTATCCACAATTTCCTTAGCTTTACCTGAGGCTTTATCCCCTTTACCTTCTGCTTTTAAATCCTTGTTATCAGTTACATCCCCAATAGTTTCTTTAATATTTCCTTTTGCTTGTTCAAATTTTTCTTCACTCATTGTTATTCCTCCTAAACAAATAGTATCTTATGATATAAATCTATTATGCTAAACCTTTTTAAAAAAGTAAAGTCTTCTAAATTAAGTGTACTTCTTGATTTATTAGAGATTATCCTTTAAGATATATTACATAATCCCAAAGAGTTAAGATAACTCATTTCAACTTCATTTGATTATATTTAATTTCACCAGTCAAATCACCTACAAACTCTAACATAGTGTTTGTAGGTGATTTTTCAGTATATTTCTCAAATCTACCACTATTAGCTATAACAAGCAAACTCAAAATACAAACAAATATTACTATCTCACAATGAACACTCTTTTTACAACTTTTTCTCAAAGAAATGTTTTGAAAAGTAATAGGATATTTGCGTCTTTTTTAATTCAAAAACTTTATAAAACCTTAATATACAAATGAGATACATATAAATATAATGTAATTCCACACACAAAACTATAGTGTAATTTCACATTATTAATCCATATACAAACTAAATTTTTGTATAAACTAAAAAATAACTTCCATTTTAATTACTGCATCAATAAATCCCTTCAAAAAATACCATGATTTTTATTTTGTCCAAATTCAATGCATAGATGATAGTTTCATACATTAAATTGCAAAATCTGATGAAACCAGTTACTTAATAAAGTTATAGTTTCTACATAAATAGTTTCTACATAAATATTTTCTAAACACTAATTCCAAAAATTCTAAGGTGATTCTTATCATTTGTAATGATTAACTATAACAACAAGAAAAGAAGAAACTCGTTTCAGACATACATAAACACGTGTAAACACTAACTATCTATTTTTTATAAACAGTACTATATAAACGCATGTCATTAAAAGAAAAGGAATAGTCAATAAAAAGACTTTTACATGGGTTATATTAGAACCCCATAGAAACAACAATAAAATAAATATATAATTCAAAATCACAATAAAGAATATTGGCCAGTTGAAGATCCACCTGTTATACATAGTTATCACTCCTTGTTTATTAAACATGAACATTTATAATTGACCAAGTAAATGCCTCACTTTATTAAAATCTATCTATACTTGTTAACAAACTTTATTATAAATTTTGAGTACCTTTATTTTTAAAATTTTAAAGAGTTATTTTTAAGAAACACCAAACATTTACATTTTACAATCTAAAACTCTATATAAGCGCTTAAAACGCAAATGAGAGTGAAATAGATATATTTCGATGTAACTTCACAAAGATTTAGCAAAACTATTGATGATTTTTGGTACAATATATTTCCTCAAATGTTTTATCAGAACCTAATAAGACTAATAAAAAAAAGCAACCATATTAAATGGTTGCAAAATCGAATCAGCAAGTTAATTGCGGACATTCAATTTAAGAAAGGTAATAACATTATAACATATTATGATTACTTTAATAATTCCTAAGAACCTTTCCTGTAAACTTTTATAGAGTAACTTCCCTTTCAACTCGTTTACTTTGTATATTAGTGATATTATATATTTTTGAACCTCATACTACTGGAAACTCTGACATGATATGTAGTACTAAAAGTTTTGTGTGAAAAAACTACTATATGTTCTCTCAATAAAATCAGGTCTATTCACTATACTATAGTTATTACTAAACAATTTATATTTGATAAGTTTACTTTTCGCTATAAAAGATTTATGATGTAATCATATTCCCCATTATCTTCCGAAAAGATTCTATATAATTCACTACTTTCTCCAGTAAAAGTATTAAATAGTCGTTTATTACTGGAGTTTTTGTTGATTTTTGATATATATTTTCTTACAATTATAAATACGTGATACACTCCACAAATATTACGTGCTTTATTGATTGATAAACAAAAGGTTTCCTATTGTATTTAGTTGCCCCTTACAACTTTATTAATAGAATTTTTATATCAAAATTTCTTGTGCTCATAAAATTACATAACTATATAGCACTTTATATCAAATTTACTGTTTTTCATTTGATAGCATCTATATAATTATAATCAAACGTAAATCACATTTAGGTTATTAATGTTCTGATGAAATTGCCTAAAAAGAATATAGCTATTTATTAACTATAGATATGAAGGTCTTCTGAGTATTACAAAGTTATTCTAAAACTAAATCATATTCCTATCCTTTAATCAACATGTTAAAAGTCATTAATCAAAAAGCCGAGAAACCTTTAAGGTTTCTCGGCTTTCAGACTGTCGACAAAGTCCTACGGACTTGTCGG
>NZ_KV840300.1:0-1737 GCF_001839185.1 Staphylococcus sp. HMSC65H10
CAAAAGAAGATAATACAGAAACATTATCAGAAGAACTTTCACCGAAAACTGAAATAACAACAAGTAATCCTAGTGCTGTGATTGATGCAATTGAAAGTGCAGATACAACAGTCGACAAAAAGGAAGCATTAATAAGTTATATTGCAGAAGTTAATAATAGACCAAAATCAGATGTACAGTCACAAGTTGACAACTTGAATTTAGATTATAATAACTTAAATAAAACTGATCTATTAGGAGCATTAGCACAAGATTATTCTGATCGAAAAGAAGCAGTAACAACTTATGGAGTTGCACCTACATCTAAGACTTCTCCGATAACAAAAAGTTCTATAACAACATTTGCTAATGAAGCCCCAAGCACAAATGTTAATGATAAAGTTAAGGTTACAAATGCTAGACTGACCCTTAATAAGAAAAATAATCAACATGATGATTATACAATTTGGCCGACAAGTAATGAACAATTCAGATTATCAGCTGATTATGAATTAGATAATAGTATTAAAGAAGGTGACACATTTACTATAAGATACGGTAAGTACATCAGACCCGGTGCTTTGGAACTTCCAGCTAAAAATACACAATTACGTAGTAAAGAAGGTTCAATTGTAGCAAATGGTGTTTATGATGAAACTACAAATACAACAACATATACTTTTACTAATTACGTAGATCAATATCAAAATATCACAGGTAGCTTTAATCTTTTAGCAACACCAAAGAGAGAAACAGCGACTAAAGATCAACAATCTTATCCTATGGATGTTACTATTGCTAATCAAGAAGTTAGAGAAAATTTTGTGGTAGATTATGGTAATAAAGAAAATCATCTTACAAATGCAGCAGTAGCAAATGTTGATAATGTGAATAACAAACATAATGAAGTTGTTTATTTAAATCAGCCTGGTAATAGAATCTATGATGCAAAATACTTTTCGACAGTTGAAAACGGTAAATTTATATCTAATGAAGTGAAAATATATGAAGTGTTGGATAATAGTGTATTAATAGATAGTTTTAACCCAGATTTAAATGGTAATGCAGTCAAAGATGTGACTAGTCAATTTAAACCTAAATATAGCTTTAATAATACTAGATTAGATATAGATCTTAATCGTAGTAACATGAACAAAGGGAAACGTTACATTATTACTCAGTCAGTTAGACCATCTGGTACTGGGAATGTTATTACTAATTATGAGTTAACACAATATGGTAACAAAGCATCAAGATATCCAACAGGTACTAAAAGTACAATAGTAAGTTATATCAATGGTTCTTCAACAGCACAAGGTGATAATCCAACTTACAGCCTGGGAGACTATGTATGGTTAGATAAAAATAAAGATGGAATCCAAGATGATAACGAAAAAGGTATTGAAGGCGTTTATGTCATTCTTAAAGATAGTAACAATAAAGAGTTGCAACGCGTAACAACTGATGAGTCAGGACATTATCAATTTGATAACTTGCAAAACGGAACATACAATGTTGAATTTGTTATTCCTAATAATTATACACCTTCCCCATCAAATACAAGTGATAATGATGCTATTGATTCAGATGGTCAAAAAGATGGTAATAAAAATGTAGTAGTAGCAAAAGGTATTATTGATAATGCTGATAATATGACTGTTGATACTGGATTCTATGAAACACCTAAATATAGTCTTGGAGACTACGTGTGGGAAGATACAAATAAAGATGGAATTCAAGATAATGATGAAAAAGGCA
>NZ_KV840301.1:0-27216 GCF_001839185.1 Staphylococcus sp. HMSC65H10
TTTTACCTGTCTACTTGACGGGAAGCAGTTCATAGAATCGGCTGCCTTTTGTATATGTATTTAAAAGTAAGAGGTTAAGACATTGAAAATAGATAGTAACATCTACACTATCGAGCCCTCAATATCACAATGTCTCAGCCCCGTACTTTTTATCACTGAAATGCTGTGAGATCTTTCATACACTTCATAGCTTATTTGAAACTGAATGTGTCGATTGTTTCCCATTTGTCAGCTTCATTATTATATTTCAATAATGTCAACTCACTAATTGTTTCTTCGTAATCAATACCAGCCAGTTTAACTTGTCCAAAGATATCTTCGAATTCTTGGCTTGTTAAACCTTGAGCAATTGTAAAATGCGGAACAAATGAATGTTCTGGTTGGCCGTAAAAATCACCATTATTGAAGCGATTATCTAATTCTTCTAATTCAGGTGTTTTTTCAACTTTAAAATAAATCACATTATTTACAGGTGCGAAATTTGATGCTTTCGTCGCATGAATGTGAAGTGGCGCAATGCCTTCGATACGTGATTGAATATCTTCTTTCACGCTGTCAAAATCATTATCTTCAACCTCAAATGAATCTTTGATTGTAATATGAGGTGGGATTTGCGCATAGCGTTCATCATAACGTTTACGATATGCATCAATTTTTTCACGGAATGTTTTTGATGGAATTAATGCTAACCCTAAAATCATTTGAATTCCTCCTTAGATTGAACTATATGGCCATTATAGCAAACATTCTATGAAATCGTTACCAAAAACTGTGACTTTACAGAATTTACTGAATGGTTTACTCTGCTAAAAAGTATAAAAGTAAGGGTTCCATCAGCTTTCTCCAGTACTTCCAACGATGTCCCCCATCAAATTCTTCATAATAATGTGTGACATTAAACTTCTCTAACAAGTCTTTTAATTCACGATTTGGTGTTAAGAAATCCGCACGTTCACCTGTAGTCGGCAACGCAAAGTCAATTTCTTCTTTACCAACCGCTTGCCATATATCTAACTGATCAATAAACTGACAACGATTTGCGAGTAAATCGACGACTTCATTAAACATCGGACTGAACATACCGACTTGATTAAATAAGCGCGGATATGAAAGTGCCGTCATTAACGCGATTGATCCTGCTAAACTGTCACCTAACAACACACGTCCATTCGCCACTTTAAATGTCGGAAATGTTTTATCGATATACGGTAACAACTCTTGTCCCATTGCTTTGACAGTTAAAGGTGCACGGCTGCCATTCGGTGAAAATTCTTCTCTCCGCTTATCCACGGTTTCATAATGGAAACCAATGAAAATGGCGCGTTCTACTTGTTCATCTTCTCTTAAGCGTTCATAGACGCGATGAATTTGTCCGAAACGAAAGAAGTCTAAACCATCAAAACAAAACACTAATTTATATTTAAATAATGGTGAATAATTTTTAGGTAAGTAGATAGATAACGTAATATCACGTTCTAAAATGTCACTATGAAATTGTGTTTGAGTCACAACACCTGGTTCTAGTTCACTCACATTACTCTCTCCTTATTGTTAAATTTAACTCTAGTTTAACAATTTTTATGCGCATTGGGTAATAAGCTAGATATTAACTAGCTTTATTGTGCCATTCCGATTAATCCTATAAGTATTTATTTGTAAAGTTTAATGTTTATTTTCATTAAAAGTGTTGCACGGAACTTTTATTCAAAGTATAATTGAAAAAAATCAATGTCACTGATGCATGTCGAAACACATACAGTAGCGGAACATAATGCGCTTATTTTTTTAGGGGTAAAATGTAAGCGTTTTCTTTTTCGCTTTATTAAGGGGGAAATCATTATGCTAGAAAGTTTTGTAGCTTGGTTTAATGAAATTGTGTGGAGTAAACCGCTTGTTTATGGTCTATTGATTACGGGGATTTTATTTTCTTTGATGATGAAATTCTTTCAAGTCAGGCATTTTAAAGAGATGATTCGTTTAATGTTCCACGGTGAAAAATCACCGACTGGAATCTCAAGTTTCCAAGCGATTGCACTCTCTTTAGCTGGACGTGTCGGTACGGGGAATATCGTCGGCGTTTCTACAGCTATCTTTATTGGGGGTCCAGGTGCAGTCTTTTGGATGTGGGTAACCGCATTTTTAGGTGCCAGCAGTGCATTTATCGAATCAACATTAGGTCAAATCTTCAAACGTGAAGAAAAAGGTGAATATCGAGGCGGTCCCGCCTACTACATTGAATATGGGATTAAAGGACGTCTAGGTAAAATTTACGGTTTAGTCTTTGCGATTGTAACGGTTATCTCAGTAGGCTTATTATTACCTGGGGTACAATCTAACGCAATCGCAAGTTCAATGAACAACGCGTTCCAAATTCCAAACTGGATTGTTGCAGTTACAATTGCGGTCATTTTAGGTCTGATTATTTTCGGCGGTGTTAAATGGATCGCTAATGTTGCGACAGCAGTCGTACCATTCATGGCTATTCTTTATATTTTAATGGCAGTCTTTATTATTATCATCAATATCCAAGCCGTACCTGCTTTATTTGGATTAATCTTTAAATCAGCATTCGGTATGCAAGCAGCGTTTGGTGGTATCTTCGGTGCCATGATTGAAATCGGTGTAAAGCGTGGTTTGTATTCAAACGAAGCTGGACAAGGGACAGGACCACACGCCGCTTCTGCAGCTGAAGTCTCTCACCCAGCCAAACAAGGTTTAGTTCAATCATTCTCAGTATATGTCGATACATTATTCGTATGTACAGCAACAGCATTAATCATCTTAATTTCAGGCACATATAATACAACAAACGGCGATTTAAAGCCAGGTGGTATTCCGGAATTAATCAAAGATAATGGTATCTATGTTCAAAACGCTGACGGTACGAAAGATTACTCAGGTACAGCAATGTACGCACAAGCAGGTATCGATAAAGCCTTACAAGGCGGCAGCTATCACTTTGATCCTGCTTTCTCTGGTATCGGTTCATACTTTATTGCGATTGCATTATTCTTCTTCGCTTTCACAACAATACTCGCATATTACTACATCGCAGAGACAAATATTGCGTATATGACAAGAAACAGTTCAGTCTTTACGACAAAAATTTGGTTCACAGTTGCACGTTTTGCGTTAATTTTCGCAGCTTTCTATGGTTCAATTAAAACAGCTGATGTTGCTTGGAGTATGGGTGACTTAGGTGTAGGTATGATGGCATGGCTTAATATTATTGCGATTTGGATACTCCATCGTCCTGCGGTTGACGCTTTAAAAGATTACGAGTTCCAAATGAAACAAAAAGGTTCTGGTAACTTCGCGATTTACAAACCAGATCCGAACAAATTGCCAACTGCGACATTCTGGCTTGAAGACTATCCGAAACGTTTAAAGGATGCACATTTCAATGAAGATGAAGCAGTTGCCAAAGAAAAAGGTGCTAAAAATAAAAAGCTCCCACCACAAAATAACTTGGAAGAAGTTTAAAATGAGATAGACATAAACAATTGAAATAGATTAAAAAGAGGAAGCGTATAACGTTTCCTCTTTTGTATTTCATAGAAATAATCATAAATTTTCTCAGGAAATAATCTACATTTCTACAGGAATATGACTTTTTCAATAACTTAATTTAGTCTATAATGGTTTATAAGTCTATTTCTTTAGGAGGACATCATCAATGCTAAATAAGGTGTGGTTCCGAACGGGAATCATGTTATTGATATTATTTCTATTAATCAGATTGATTATGGAAGTACATGTTATCTTTAAACCGCTGATTATCATTATTCAATCAGTCATTTTACCATTTATCTTAAGCGGTTTTTTATTTTATGTCTTTTTACCGCTTCAAAAGTTTTTAGAAAAACGCAAAGTTCCGCGTTGGGGCAGTATTTCGATTATCTTTGTGATTTTAATCGGCTTAACTGCAACTGCAATTACAGTCGTTGCGCCACTCATCGCTAACCAAATTAACGGGTTGATTAAACAAGCACCGCAACTTCAAAAAGAAGTTCAAGGAATCATACAATATACACTAGAACAAATGGATAAACTTCCTAATGATGTAACAGATCGCATCAATAAAGTTGTAAAATCATTCGGAGATAATGTGACAAATATCCTATCTAATTCGATTGCGATTGTCTCTCAAATTATCTCTACACTATTCTTACTGATTATGGTGCCATTCTTCTTAATTTACATGTTGAAAGACCACGAGAAGTTCATTCCTTCAGTGGCTAAATTATTCAATGGTGACCGCAAAGTATTTGTAACTAACTTATTAAAAGATGTGAACTATACATTACAATCATACATTCAAGGCCAAGTCACAGTGAGTGTGATTTTAGGAATTATTCTTTACATTGGTTATACAATTATCGGTTTAGAATATACACTTTTACTTGTGTTATTCGCTGGTGTCGCAAACATGATTCCATTCTTAGGACCGTGGATGTCCTTCTTACCTGCCGCAATCATCGGAATTATTCAAAGTCCGACAGCATTTATTTGGGTCTGTGTGGTAACACTCGTTGCCCAACAATTAGAAGGTAATGTCATTACACCGAATGTTATGGGTAAATCACTTAACATTCACCCGCTTACGATTATCATTGTTATCTTAGCGGCTGGTAACCTAGGCGGATTTGTTTTAATTTTAGTTGCGGTTCCATTATACGCAGTGATTAAAACAGTCGTCCGTAATATCTTTGTTTACCGTCAAGATATTATGCGGAAAGCACAAAGTGAAGTTAAAGATTAACGAGTATTATAAAAGCGTTCAACTCTCTAAAATGAAGTTGAACGCTTTTTACATTGATAAGACTTATTTACTTTTAGGTTATGCTTGATTCGTGCGCATCGCTTTTCTGCCTTTCAACGGCATATTTCTAAGCGATAACATCATCACGAGTGAAATCATATAAAGACAGGCAAGGAAAATCATTGTTGTACTCATACCGTAATGATCCATAAGATACCCTATCGCAATCGGTGATAAGCCACCTAATGCACGTCCAATATTGAAGACGACATTATTCGCTGTACTACGAATATGTGTTGGATAGTAACTACTGATAACTGCTCCATAGCCTGCGAACATACCGTTAACGAAGAAGCCGACAAAGGCCCCACCGATCAGTAATGCGACTGCACTTTGCGCAAAGACATAAATAAAGACAGATGCAGCTGATGCGATAAGGAAAATCGTATAAGAAAGTTTGGCACCGAAGCGATCTAATATTTGTCCGAACGCAAACATACCTAAACTCATACCGACAATCGTACTGATGGTCCAAAGTGATGAGTTAGAAACACTTAAGCCATGTTGTTTTTGAAGAATTGACGGCAACCAGTTCATTAAACCAAAATACCCAGCAACTTGTACACTCGACATAATCGTTAATGCGATTGTCGTATGTGCCATATGTTTCGTGTTAAATAATAAACCGATTGGCGATTGATTTTTCTTTTCTAACGTACGATTTGCTTTTGCTTGTTTCCATGATTCTGTTTCATCTAAATTACGACGAATGTAGAATGCTAAAATCACAGGTACCACACCGATTAAAAAGAGCGCGCGCCAACCGAGATGCGGTAAAATTGCGGCAGCTAACAGCGCAGCAATCAATGCGCCGACTTGACCTCCGATTGCGACTACTGAAGAAACACGGCCTAGACGTTGTTTCTTAAACACTTCAGCCACTAACGCCATCCCGATACCGAATTCTCCACCGCCGCCCATACCGGCAATGAATCTTAAAATATAGACCATATAAATATTAGAAGAGACTGAAAGTAATGCGGTTGCTATCGCAAAAATAAATATCGTGTATGTAAAGATACGAATACGACCATACTTGTCTGCAAGCACGCCAAAAATAATACCTCCGAACAACATACCGAAGTTCGTAATCGAAGCAATTAAACCGGCTTCTGCAGAACTGATATGGAACTCATTAATAATACTTGATAGCGCAAAGGCTAAAAACATAATGTCCATATTCTCTAGCCCGAATCCAAGCATTGAAGAAGCTAGAATTTTATTTGAATACGACTTGTCTTGTTGATGAATCTTTTCTGTCATCCTTGTCCACCCACTTTTGATTTTATTCCCGTAACTATCATACACTTCATTTAAAGAATTGAATAGCCGAATTAAAAAAATAGCCCACTATTTTAGTCTTGGACTATCATAGTGGGCTATGCTGAGTTTGATTATTTAATTACGTGGAAACCAGCGTCAACATGGATGTTTTCGCCTGTTACACCGCTTGATAAATCACTTAATAAGAAAGCAGCTGTTTTGCCGACTTCTTCTTTATCAACATTACGTTTTAATGGTGCACGTTCTTCAACTTCTTTTAAGATTGTGTTAAAGCCGCCAACACCTTTCGCACTTAATGTACGAATTGGACCTGCAGAAACAGCATTAACACGGATATTGTCTTGACCTAAGTCTAATGCTAAGTAACGCACGTTTGCTTCTAAGCTGGCTTTCGCAACACCCATTACGTTGTAGTTAGGTACTGCGTATTCTCCGCCTAAGTAAGTTGTAGTAACAATGCTGCCGCCTTCAGGCATTAATTTTTTCGCTTCTCTTGAAACGATTGTTAATGAATAAGAACTGATGTCTTGCGCAAGTAAGAAACCTTCTCTTGAAGTTTCTGAGAAACGACCACGTAAGTCTTCAACATTCGCAAATGCGATAGAATGGAAGACACCATCAATTTGGCCTACATCTTCACCGATTTTTTTGAATCCATCGATTACTTCGTCATCACTTTGAACATCAATTTGGTACGTAAGATGTTCTTTTTGATTTAATTGATCAACAAGTTTATCTAATTCTTTCTTACTACGTTCTTTACGGTATGTAAAGACTAGTTTTGCTCCTAATTCATCTAAAGCTTGGGCTACCCCGAAAGCAATACTGCGTTTATTCGCAATTCCCATAATAACGTATGTTTTTCCTTCTAAACTAAACATGAAAACGCTCCTTTTACTCAATTAATGATTCAAATTTTGATTATTAGTATTATAACATTTTTTGTTCTAATAGACTTGTTTCAACCATTATCTATGGTATGCATCGTAGAAATAAAAAACGAAAGCCTAACATCTCATTAGACTTTCGTTTTAAGTTTAAATTGAACCGAGTGAATAATATTCTAAATCACGTTTCAATTCATCTACATATTCTTTCGAACCTGTCACAATCAAGCGGTCACCGTAACGTAACATCGTATCACCATGCGGTACAATCGATTCATTATCACGTACAATACGTACGAAGATAATATCGCCGTCGAATGGGAAGTTACGTAATTGAATGTTGTCGAATTTATAGTTAAGCATTTTAATTTCATATAATGATGTTTCAACGTTGCTTAATAAGTTCAACATGTTCGGTGTTTCAATTAAACCTGTCAGCAAGATCTTATTACTTAAGAAACTACTGAAGATTTCAACACCTGATTGACGTAATTCAGCTTCAGTTTCTCCGCCCTCTTCAAAGCGGCAGATGACACGGTTTACTCCGTGTTCTTTAGCCATTTGTGCGACTTTATAGTTTAATTCATCTTCGTTGGTTGAACACACTATAATATCACTATCAAAGAGTCCAAGCTTTTCAAGTATCGCTTCATCATAATCTGCAATTTCAACAGTAGTAATATCATTTGATAAATTACGCTTATCACTTAAATCTTTACGATAATATAACGTAATCGCGTATAAATCAGACATCAAGTTCTGAGCTATCGGAATCGTTAATTGGTTCTTACCAATCAGACTGACGTTAATACGACGTGTCGCTTCTGTCGGCATTGGGAATGTCTTCTTAAAGACAATCGGAACAAATACACACGTAATGACAGCACTCAGGATTAAGATCCCAGAGATTTCTGGTGTAATCGTATGAAGTTGTTCAGCGATTTTAGCTGCTGCGATTACTAACGATAACGTAGATGTCAGTAAAAAGGCAGAAGACAATGTGGTTTTTTGATCAAACCAAGGTCTTATCGCGTATACAGGAATAATCTTAGATACTAAGAATGCGATGATCAGCACTGGAATAATAATTAAAATTGATGGTTCTTTAATCAGTGAAGGGATATTTAAATCCACACCGACCATAATGAAGAAGATCGGGATAAAGAAACCATAACCAAATGAGTCCAGTTTTTCTACCATATCTTCATCAGGACCAAGCAGTGATACAATTACACCTGCTAAGAAGGCACCTAAGATATTCTCAGCACCTACACCTTCTGCTAATGCCACTAATAAGATGATCAACGCAAAAACTGCACGAATACCGATTTGTGTTGTTCCATCCATCAATTTTTGAAGGAATTGTGCTTTTTTGAAAATTCCGCCAAGGAAATAGAAAATAATGGTAAAGACAATTAAAATCGAAATCAACCATAATGTGCCGCCGCCTTTAGCGTTAATTGCACCATATACAGTTAATAAAATCATCGTAACTAAGTCAGCTAATACAGCCGTTAACAAGATAAACTGTCCGATGGTTGTGCGCATGATATTCATTTCTTTAAGTGTTGGTACTACCACACCTAATGAAATTGTAGAAATGATGATGATCATTAATAAGACATCATCAATCAAGCCAAACCATTTAAATGCATACGCTAAAATGATTGAAACAATCATAATCAGCGAGAATACAAATAATGATAATTGTAAATGACCCGGTGCTTTCTTCTTGTTTTTATTTTTAGCTTTTTCAGGCTCATTTTTATCGCTTTTGAACGCATTGAAATCAATTTCCAAACCGCTTAAAAACATTAAGAAAATAAAACCTAGTGTTGATAAAATATTCAAGATGTTGTCGCGTTCGACTAAATGGAAACCGGATTGTCCGATGATTAATCCCATTAAAATTTCCGCCACAACGACAGGTAGAAAATTGATATTAAGTCTGTTGACAATAATCGGCGTTAAAAACGCAGCCATGACAACAATGACGAGTGATACAAATTCCATGTGTCCCTCCTTATGTGAGATATGACATAAATGATGTAGCTAATCCGAAGTAAATTAACATACTGATAATATCGTTGATTGTTGTGATAAATGGACCACTAGCTACAGCAGGGTCGATTTTCAATTTCGTCATTATCAATGGAATGATTGAACCCATCATTGTACCGACTGTCATCGCAATCGTTAAACTGCCACCTACAATCAGTGCTAATAACGGTGTACCATATAAAATTACAATAATGGTAAAGAGTACGGTTGCACAGACTAAACCAGAGACAAAGCCAGAACCCGCTTCTTTAAGCGTCACTTTGAACTTGCTTTGATTTTCAATCTCGCCAGTCGTGATATTACGTACAGACACCGCTAGGGACTGTGTCCCTGAGTTACCTGACATCCCGCTGATAATGGGAATAAAGGCCGCAAGTAATGCGACTTTTTCTAATGTTTCCTCGAATGACCCTAATATAGTTGCAGTTATCATACCTAAAAACGTCAAAATGAGCAACCAAGGCAGACGTTTTTTAGCTGTTTTAAAAATTGAATCGTCTGTTGAATCAATATCAGAGACACCGGCTAAACCAGAGTAGTCTTCTAATGCCTCTTCATCGATAACATCGACGATATCATCGATTGTGATTATACCCAGTAAATGGTCTTGATAATCTACAACCGGCATGGCGATGAAGTCATAGTCACGCATTCTTTGCGCAACGTCTTCTTGGTCATCTGCCACATTAACACTGACCACACGATTACTCATAATATCTTCAATATAAGCATCGTTTTCTGCGACAATCAAATCACGCAGAGATAAGACACCTACGAGATGTTTATCATCATCTACTGCAAAGATAACGTAAATCGTCTCAGCATCAGGTGCTTGTTCTTTAACCAGCATCAATGCTTCTTTAACAGGTGTAGTTGTCTTTAAAGAAATATACTCCGTCGTCATGATACCGCCGGCAGTATCTTCTTCATAATGCAGCAAGGCTTTGATTTCTTTCGCATCTTGCTGATCCATTAACGCTAATAAAGTAGCGACTTTACTTTTAGTCAAATGACTCATAATATCTACGGCGTTGTCATAAGACATGTCTTCTAAAATATGTGCCGCATAACTTGCTTTCATTTGTTCAAAGAGTTCATCGTACTCGTCATCATCTAACTCGAGTTGGTCGAAGAAACTCGCGACTTCTTTCGGTGATAAGAGATGATACATTTTTTGTCTGATTTCATCATCACTATCTTCGAAGAACTCACTTTGTTCATACGTATGCATGGATAAGAATTCTTCTCTAAATGCATCAATATCATTATCTATTAAGAGCTGATCTAATAAATCTTTGTTATAGACTTCTGGCTCATCTACAAATTTATCATCTTCTTTTGCCAATTTGGCCTCCTCCTTACTTCTTAACTCTCTCTACAAAGCTGTTGAAAAAGGTCCTCAAGTGCTTTTTGCCTTACGCTATCCTTTAAAACTACCGATTTATGTGTCATAGGGTGTATAAATTTTAAATCCGTACATACAAGCGCTTGTCCTTGTATGGATGGGTGTGTGCCGCCGTATAAACTGTCTCCGACAAGTGGATGGTCTATATATTGAAAATGCACACGAATTTGATGGGTTCGTCCAGTATGCAGTTGTACACGGCTTAATGTAAAACGGTCACACGCTGAAAGGGTTTGGTAACTGGTTTTCGCATACTTGCCTGTTTCATTGACCTGACGTTCAATAATACTGTCAGATTTTCGTGCGATTGGCGCAATAATATCGCCTTCTCCAGATAATAATCCAAAACAAATACATTGATATATTTTCTCCATTTTTACGTCAGACATTCTGTGATGAAAATGTCCATGTTTAGAAAACAATACGATACCCTGTGTATTACGGTCTAGTCGTGTCACAATATGCGGCACGATAACCGTTTGACTACTATCTGGGTTTAAATATGCCAAAACTTGTTCAATCAAACTTTCATGCGGATGTTCTCTAGACGGCGCACAATTTTGATGTGCAGATTTTGAAACGGCTAAATAATAATCATCTTCATATAAAACTTCTAACGGTGCATGATAATAGATTAAATTCTGACTTGGTCTCTCCTCAGGCAGCACAACTTCTAACGTATCGCCTTCTGTCATTTGTTTTCGCACAGTTACAGGTTGCTTATTTACAAGTAAAGCGCCATTTTGTTTAATGGCACTTATCATTTTCTTTGAATAAAATTGTTCTTGTAAAAAAGTCTTTAATAAAACCGGTGTTTCAATGTCATAGTGAAATTTCATTCGTCTCTGCCGTCAGAAATAAATGAATCGTGGACGCGTTTCCAGAATGGAAATGGTCTGAAACGTGCAAATCGTACACGCTGTTTAGCTACACGATATTCAATACTTTCTACATTGTGATGTTTCGTTGTAACGTGGTCGATAGATGTCATAATCACGCGTTGATCGACTGGTGTAATCAGACAATAATGATGTTCTGGCATAACAATCGGTGAACCGACTGTACGGAACACACGGTTATTGATGGATGCAATTTCAGTCAATTGAATTGCGCGCAACGAAGGATGAATCAAAGCACCGCCAAGTGCTTTGTTGTAGGCAGTTGATCCTGAAGGAGTGGAAATACATAAACCGTCTCCTCTAAATCTTTCAAAGTGTTGTCCACGTAAATTAACATCTGCTACAAGTGTTGTATTATCTTCAGTTTTCATCGTTGCTTCATTCAGTGCGATATGATGTGAAGGTTCTTTGTCATCGTTGTAGTTCACAATAATATCGATTAAAGGATACTGAATGACTTCGTAATCTCCATCTGCAATTTCTTCTATTAATTTATCTACTTCATGCGGCAGCCAATCTGCATAAAATCCTAAATGCCCTGTATGTACACCGACAAATGCAGTTTCATTCACACGATGACAATATTGATGGAAGGCTTCTAATAAAGTTCCATCCCCGCCGACAGAAATAACAATTTCAGGTTCGTCGGCATCTTTAATCATATTGTTCGCTTCCATTTGTGCTTCCATATTTTCTTTGATGCTGTTTGATTTGTGGTCCCCTTTAGACACGATATAATAACGCATAAAGCACCTCACTCTTGATTATGTTTTTTCGCACGTTTTTTAGAATAGTAACGTTGTGCTTCTTGTATTTCGTCTTTGATCTCAGACATCTCTTCATCTAGTGAAAAGGCAGCTTCTGCCGCATTTTCTAAGCGTTTTTGAATTTCAGGAGGATAGTCTCCATCGTATTTATAACGTAAAGTATGCTCAATAGTCGCCCAAAAATTCATCGCTAGCGTTCTGATTTGAATTTCAGCTAATATCGAACGTTGCCCATCCAACGTTTCAATCGGATACTGAATAATCACATGATATGAACGGTAGCCGCTTTCTTTTGTATTGTTGATATAATCTCTTTCTTCAACAACTTTAAAGTCTCTGCGTTGTCTAAGCAGATTAACGACAACGGGTATATCATCCACAAACTGACACATAATACGTAAACCAGCGATGTCATACATTTCTTCATGCAGATGATCAAATGATATATCGCGCTCAGTCGCTTTTTCAATAATACTTGTTAACGGCTTCACACGTCCGGTTACAAATTCGATTGGCGACGCATCGGCTTCTAAATCATAAATTTTACGCAAACCTCTTAATTTTACTTTAAGTTCTTCAACTGCTTGTCTATAAGGTGCTAAAAATCGATCCCATTGATTCATTGCGATTCACTCCGCTTCACTCTAACTCAAACGTTTTTTCGACTTCCGCCACAAAATCCTTACCATAGTTTGAGTTCCCTTTGATATTACTTAAGATATAATCTAACTCTTGGTCAAATTGTTCTAATTTTAAATCGTCATTTACATAAATTGCTTTCCCCTTATTTTCATGAAGCATAGACCAAGTCTCTTGCACAAAGATAAGATAGGAATAGGATTGTCCATCATCAAGGATATGAGCAAACCCGTAATTGTCACTATCAACGAGCATTTGCCCTGCTTCAGTCAACCCTTCTGTCGATTTATCTGTATAGCAATAAATGCCATCATCTTTCACTTTTATTTCGTTCACATAAATACGCATAACCTAAATCCTCCTTGTGTTATTCCTACTTATTTTAACATATGTACATCACTCATTACACAACCTAAATGCTTTGTATCACGAAGCCTATAAATTGAAATACTTTCAAATAGTTTTCAAATCGTCCATAATATATAGTCACAGAGGTGAACTGATGACTATTAATCAAGAAATCGAATATAAGCAACTACTGACTCATAATCAATACGAAGCATTAAGAAATAGATATTTTAATACATTAAAACCTTTTACGCAAAAAAATCATTATATTGATACACCGGATTTCGCTTTAGCTGAACACTTGATGGCACTCAGAATTCGTGAAATTGATGACACGTATGAAATGACATTAAAAGTACCTGCTAAAGTAGGTTTAACTGAATATAATCACATGACTGAAGTCGTGCCAAAACAAGACATGCATCTTACACCTGACAAACTGCCAGATCCGATTCATTCTGTCTTACAAGAAACAGGTATAGATGTTACACAACTTTATGTATTAGGGGCATTAACGACCCACCGCATGGAGACAGAGATTGATGAAGGTCTCCTTGTACTAGATCATAGCGAATACCTTGGTACTGAGGATTTCGAGCTTGAATTTGAAGTGGAACAACCCGAAGAAGGTTTGAAGAAGTTTCAAGAAATCTTACAAGATTTCAATATTCAATCGTATATTCCTAAAAATAAAGTCGCTCGCTTTTTTGAAGTAAAAAACAAATAATCATTAAGCACAATTCGGTAGCACTCAGTCAAAAGTCGTATTACTTTTAATTGTAAAAATTCATGTTATATTAGATATATATTAAAGAAACAGGGTGAGAAAATGGCTTTGACACCTTACGAAGTAATAGGCCAAGAACGTCTATATCACATGATAGATTACTTTTATTCTCTTGTTGAACAAGATGAAAGAATCAACCACCTCTTCCCTGGTGATTTTGCGGAAACCAGTCGAAAACAAAAACAATTTTTAACGCAGTTTCTAGGAGGCCCAGCACTTTATACTGAAGAACATGGCCATCCGATGTTAAAAATGAGACATATGGATTTTCGCATAACAACCTTTGAACGAGATGCTTGGTTAGAAAATATGAATAAAGCGATTCAACATGCAGAGCTGCCTGCGGGTGTTGATGAATACCTATATGAAAGATTGCGATTGACCGCAAATCATATGGTTAATTCTGAAAATTAATTGTAGGTGAATGAGATGTCTGAAGAGTTAAAGTTAATATGTAATCATAGACAAGATGAAATGAACCTTTCACCTGTGAGCAAGATAGAAATTTATTCTTTCTTCGATCCGTTTGATGAAGATTGTTTTAAACTATCCGCAATACTATCTAAATTAAGAGTTGAATATAAACAATATATCCGTATTCGTCATATATTAAACCCATCCTTACGCATACTGACGAAGTGCCAAGCTCAAAGTAGTTCTGAAAACGATAATATCGCATTGGCATATAAAGCTGCTGAACTTCAAGGGCGTGCACGTGCAGAACGTTTTATTCATTTAATGCAAAATGAAATTATACCGAAACGTGATATTATCACTGAAAATATGATTGAAGCGTCTGCGAAGAATGCAGGTTTGGATTATGACGTATTCAAAGAAGATTTAAAGAGTGGAAAGCTCACTGAAAGTCTGAAAGTCGACTTGCATATTGCGAGAGAAATGGAAGTCGATCAAGCACCTTCTCTTGTCTTTTTCAATGAAGATGTAACCGAAGAAGGTTTAAAAGTCGAAGGCTTATATCCTTACCACATTTATACTTATATCATTAATGAATTAATGGGCACACCTATAGAAAAGGAATTACCGCCTAAACTTGAAACGTATATTCAAGAACAGCAATTCGTTACACTAGAAGAGTTACTAACAATCTATGAATGGCCGAAAAAATTGCTGCAAAAAGAATTGAAAAAACTAGCTTTACAACAAAAAATTGAAAAATTAAGCAGTCCAGAAGGAGAATTCTGGAAAGCTAAATAATAGCTCGAGTGGAACACTTGTCATTGCGACAAGTGTTTTTTTATTTTATTTAAACCCGCACAACCCAATCATATTCAATTGTTTTCATTTAATAAAATTATCAATTATTCTTATCACAAACTAGAAACCGATAGTAATATCAAATACTTAAAAACCACTCTATTTTTAAATTCTTTTATGTTATATTAAAAATGAGATATTTCACAAATCAATTTTATTGAATGGAGGAATAGCAATTGAATATAGCAAAAACATTTTTCAAAACTGCTTCCATGTTGCTGCTTGCAGCCATCATGGTCATCAGCGGTGCATTGTCATACGTCACACAACAAGCAACTACCGCAAATGCTTCATCCGATTCACTTAAAATTAAAGTTGATAACACCGATGTTCCGGGTCAAGCAAAACAAGAAGCGAAACAACACTTCTCAAGTTATGCACAAGCCCTTTCTCAAATTGATCGTTCCGGTAATAACGGAGAATTCAAACTCGGTCACTCCTTTAAAATCTACAAATTCAATGGCCAAGAGGATGGCAACTTCTACTACCCTGTTATGCAAGGCGACACAATTAAGTATATCCTCACTGTAACGCCTAAGAGTGAAAATGACGTACACACAAATAAAAATAATGCCAACTATAGTGTGCGTATTTCAAAATTCATCTCTGACGAATTAAATCAATATCGCCAAAACAATACCCCTATTACAATATTCACAAATAAAGACGGTTACTACATTGAACATGACAAACGTTTAGATCTAGTCATGCAAACAAAATTACCAGATGATAAAACAAAACCGTCAACACCTGCAGTTCCGAATTTAGAATTAAAACAAACCGTTAATGCGACACAAACAGAAGCTACACACAGCAGTGTTGCGACTAAATATGTCAACTTACTACCTAACTTCCAAATTCGTGAACAACAAGGCAACAATGGCTGGTGTGCAGGTTATACAATGGCTGCATTATTAAACGCTACAAAAAACACAAGCCAATATAGAGCACAAGACGTTATGCATCAAATCCACCCTGGACTATCTGGTCAAGCATTCCAATTCACTGGTTTGACTGCAGATGAAATGATTCAATACGGCCGTGCTCAAGGTAAAAATACATCTTATTATAATGGAATGCCAAGTTTTAATATGGTAGACCAATATACTAAGGACAATAAGGGTATAGCAATACTAGGAAAACAAATTGAAGCGACTCAAGGTATGCATGCTGGACACGCAATGGCAGTTGTAGGTAACGCAGTTACTGCAGATAACCAACAAGTCATTGTATTCTGGAATCCTTGGGATCGTGATTATTCATTACAACCAGCAGACAGTAACGTGATTCCTGTGTCTAATGGTGACCATTACCACTGGTACGGTTCTGTTGTTGGTTTCTAAAAGGACGGATAGCTAATATGGAAACAACTAGTATTAATGTGAAATATCTCAACTCGTTATCTGATTCAGAAGAAACGCTGTTAAATCATTTCCAAGGAGAGTGGCTAAGTCAAGACGATACCCTCTCTTTAGATATACGTATACTTTATTCAATCCCAAGCACTTTAGAAGATGTTTATGAAATTAAATCTATCAGTACAACAGATGACGAAATCGCCTTAACGCCGACATCTGACTCAGATTTTGTCATTTGTTTAAAGAAAAAAGATTTACAACACGTCAGCTATCAAGTGATCAATGCTGATCGTATGGGCAGTTCTCAGCCTTACATTTTAGAAAAAGGTTAATCCTTATCTAAAATACATCTCTCTACACCTATCGCGCAATAAACAAGGCGCCGGCAGTTTCATGGTAACCCCTACCATGACTGCCGGCGCTTTTCTATATGTATCTATAAAACTTTAAAATTCACTTTATTAAATTTAAGCATAAAAAAACGCCGTGTCTGAATACACGGCGCTAAACAAAGGGGATGGGAGAAATTTTTCACTTCAAACAAAGGGGTATGTTTGTTATGTGATTAATTTCATGGTCATAATATACCACGTGCCAAACCCTATTTCAAGGCGCTTAACCCATGAAAACGTTTTTGTCACAAACTTGTCATATTATAAACGATTTCACAAACTTTACGCTTTAATTAGTTTTTCAAATTCATCTAATTTTTGTTCAAACATTTTACATGCTTGTTCGATTGGTTCTGGTGTTGTCATATCTACACCTGCATTTTTTAAGATTTCAATCGGATAATTAGAGCTTCCTTTTTTCAAGAATTCATTGATATAACGATCTACTGCAGGTTTACCTTCATTTAAGATTTGATAACTTAAACTTTGTGCTGCACTGTAACCTGTTGCATATTGATAAACATAATAATTCATATAGAAGTGCGGAATACGTGACCATTCTTTACTGATATCTTCATCAGTTTCTACAATATCACCGAAGTATTCACGATTTAATTTCGCATATTCTTCATTCATGCGATTTGCAGTTAGTGGTTCCCCTGCTTCTTCAATTTGGTGAATTTTATGCTCGAACTCTGCGAACATTGTTTGACGGAATAATGTCGCACGGAAACGTTCTAATTCTTGGTTTAAT
Organism: Staphylococcus sp. HMSC65H10; assembly: GCF_001839185.1. NCBI lineage: Bacteria > Bacillati > Bacillota > Bacilli > Caryophanales > Staphylococcaceae > Staphylococcus > Staphylococcus sp. HMSC65H10. The sequence goes on from NZ_KV840301.1 coordinate 17,679, forward strand.
AAGAGCAATCTGCGCTCATCATCTAAATTTTTCTCCATATAATCACTCAACAATGCTTCGTTTGTTGTAGAAGCAACTTCTGCGACGAAGATTGAGTAATCACTATGATTAGATGGTTGGAATTTTCTGCTGAAGTAGCTATGCGTTGAGTGACCAAACTCATGAATCAATGTAAATAAGTCTGAGACTGTATCTGACCAGTTTAATAAGATGAATGGGTTTGTTAAATGTGCACCTGAAGAATAACCGCCTGAGCGTTTACCTTTGTTTTCATATACATCGACCCAACGATTATTTAAACCTTCTTTAACGACATCTAAATATTCATCACCCATTGGTTCTAAAGCTTTTAACATCCATTCCACAGCTTCATCATAAGGCATTTCAAATTTGATATCTTTCACTAATGGTGTATAGAGGTCATACATTTTCATATCTTCTAAACCTAAAACATCTTTACGTAATTGAGTGTAACGATGTAATAATGGCAGATATTTGTGTACAGTTTTAACTAAGTTATCATAAACTGCTTCAGGAATATGGTTGTTGCTTAAAGCTTTTTCACGAGCAGTTTTATAATTGTGTGTACGCGCATTGAACACATGTTTTTTCACTTCACCTGTTAATGTCGCTGCTAAAGTATTGTTGTAAGCACCATAAGCTTTGTATAAGTTTCTGAATGCTGAACGACGAAGTTCACGATCATCAGATTCTAAATATTTAATAAACGTACCTTGAGTTAATGGGTGTTTATTACCATCTTTATCTACCGCATCTTCAAATTCTAAATCTGCGTTACTGAACATACCATATACGTTAGATGGTGTTGATAAAGCATCTTGCGCTTCTGTTAATAATTTTTCTTTATCTGCACTTAAGACATGCGGACGTTCTTCATTGATTAATTTTAAATCAAAGGCATAACGTTCTAAGTCTTTATTTTCATCGATGAATTTTTGAATTGTCTCTTCATCAATTTGTAAGATTTCAGGTACTAAGAAACTCCAGCTTGAGCTTAATTTAATCGCAAGTTGATGCGCACGAGCTTCATAGCCAGTATATTTATCGTTGCCTGTATCTTGGTCTTGTTTTAAGTGTGCATAGACATAGACCTTTTCAAGTTCAGTTTCAATTTTATCTTCTAAAGCTAATGCTTCATATAGCGTTTCAGCGCTGTCCCCTAAGTGCCCTTTGAATTTCTCTTCAGCACCTAAATAGCCTTCTACTTCTTTAAACGCTGCTTCAAATGCTTCATCGCTTTCAAAGATTGTTGTTAGATCCCAAGTATACTCAGGATATTTTTGTTCTTGTTGCTCTCTTGTTAATTGTTGACTCATAAAAAAAGCCTCCTCTAATGCTAGTATCAATACTTAGATTTTCTCATTATTTCGTTTATTTTGCACGTCATTACGTCTATTGACTGATAATAGAATAGACCCACAAATTTAAATTTGATTCCTTTTCACAATATAATTAGTTTATTTCCGAGGAAATAGAAAACTGTTTTATACTAGGTAGTCAATAGTCATGGTTTTAACACAAAAAATAACGCAATTATTCCTATAACATTAAGTAAACCATACAAAATCAAGAATACAGTAGGAATCCTATGTTTTTATAAACTATGATAGTAGAAGCAGTCACATTTTTTGTGTGCTAATATTTTACGTTAAATCTAAAAAAAGAAGTTGAGCAACCTTTGCTGCTTAACCTCTAAATTTTATCCCACTTGATTTTTTGACAGACAAACCATAAAAATACGATTAAAGTTATTACTTAACAATGCTGTAAATATAGCGAAATTTATTTACATCCATTATATTAACTCAAATACGAGCGGTTAATTATGATGATATTTTAAAATAACACTAAATATAATAGATAATATGACAACAGAAATTCCAATAACAGAGAAATTGAACAGGTTCGCAGGTTTCAAAATACAAGAAAAAACAAAAGTACCCAACGGCATAAATAGTAGTGCAACTGAAAATATAATACCAAAAACTCTCCCTAAAAATTTTTCATCAACATTTCTTTGAGTATAAGAAAAAATTTGTATATTAAACATTGTTAAAAATAAATTAAATGATAATGGAATCAGTATAACAACTAAATAATTTGATAGAATTTCGTATATTATTGGACCAATACTTAATGAAACTCCTGCAACATCTAATAAAATCATCATTTTCTGTAATGATATATCTATTTTGGTTATACTGATTATTAAAGCGCCAATAATTCCTCCTATGGCTTCAGCTGTTAAGAATGAACCATATATATCGATAGCAAATTCAGGAAACATTTGGTTGCTATATGGTAATAATAAATTATAAGCTGCAAGAAAGAAGTTCACGAGTGCAGAAAGGATAACAATTAAGAAAATCTCTTTATGATTCAATAAATATTTAAATCCTGAAGTTAAATCTTTAATCACTATTGAAAACGAAAAACTATTGTTCGCCTTACTTATCTCTGAAATCGGAGAAATAAAAAGTATTATGAAAGCAGAAATAAGAAATGACAATCCATCTAAAATAAGCGAACCATTTACTCCTATATACTTATATAAAAATACAGCTATAATAGGTATTGTTATTTTTACAAGAGTATTACCTGTTTCCATGTAAGAATTTAACTTTGAGATATTATTTTTCGTAACAATCTCCTTAGTAAAAGCTTTATATGTGGGACCTGAAAATGAATCTAATAGAGATATCAAGATATTTACAATCACTATTGCATACACAAGCCACCTTTCATTGCTCACAAAAGAAATAATAATACAGAATAATCCACTTAGTATATCTGTGATAATGATAATTTTTTTCGTCTAAATTGATCTGCTATGACACCACCAAAAAGATTAAAAATAACAGCAATTAAGTTTTCGGTTATCTGATATAGTCCTACAAGTTTGAGTGAATTTGGACTGATATCCGACAAAAAAGAGTTGTTGGTAAAATCAAAAAGTACATCTCCTATTTTGGAAATACACCTACTCGCTAAAATATAAATACCATTTTTAAATTGTTTCTTAATCGGAATACCTTCTTTCTATGATGACTAAAAATATAAGCTATTTATCGAAGTTCCAAGTTTCAACAATATTTTCATTCCATTTTATATTTTCAGAGTAAAAACTTTTTATTTCTCTCGCTAATTTTTCTAAATGCTCATAATTTTCATTGTAAAAACTAATTGTTAGCAAATATCCCATTTGTTTTTGCAATCCATTAAACTCTATGTTTCTATAATCTATTTCCTCACAATTAAAGATGTAATTCATATTTATTTTTGGTATAAATTCGATAAATCCTTTTTTAGGAGGAATCCATACTTTGCCTGATGGCATAACAATTTGATTATTATCAATCTTATGTGAAAGTCCAAGTTCACACTTCAAATAAATTTCTTCTAAATTAATATTTAGTGAAAACTCAATATTTTTAGAATATTCACCACCGACTATCCTACTACCTATTTCGCATAGAATAGGATTACCTGATCTGTCTATAAAAATTTCTGCATGAAAAAGAGTTGTAAAATTCACATCAAACACTTTCAAAATTCTTTTAGTGAAGTCATTCAATATATTTGCTTGTTTAGAATCTGGATTAATCATTACTGAACCTAAACCATTACCATCCTCAAATGATTCAAGACAATTCTCTAAATACTTACTCACACAACTAACCTTGATTTCCGATTTATAAAATAATCCATCAACATGGTAAAGTTGACCTTCTACATATTCCTCAATTATATAATCATTAAAATCAAAATTAGATATAGCTTTATTTAAAGAATTTTCATCGACTATTTTAAAAACACCTTTCGAAGCCCATTTTTTTCTAGGTTTCAAAATCACTGGATATCCAACCTTTTTTATGAAAGATATTATATCCATAAAATGATTAATTCGACGAAAATGCGGACATTTTAATTCTGATTCTTTCAATTTTTTTCGCATTTTATATTTATCACGAAAAAGTAAGGCACTCCTGATTTTTTGCCCTTTTATGCCAAGGTTTTCCCTTATAGATGCCGCTCTTATAACATTACCTTCTTCGAAAGAAATGATTCTCGATATTTTTTCGTACTTACTTAATTCATCAACAAATCTTTCTACATTACCATTGTTATCAAAATCTGGAAATCCATAGGCATTTTTGTATCGAAAACTACTAATTGTATCCGTTGGTCCTAATATATAAATAGATTCATTAAAACCATTTGCCCATTTTAAATAATCTCTTTTTGATTTACCTTGCCTATCTAATATAATGACTGCCATAAAATCACTCTCTCATATTTAAAATATGTTACTTATAACTAATATTAAAAACTTTATTTAATGTATATTTGCGTGATTCACATAATAATTTATAATTGTTTCCATCTTGGATTACATATCCTATTCTGTTTTCACTACCTGTTTCTCTTTTTTTATCACCAGATACAACAAAAATATCTGCATCTATAATGTTATTGTTCTTTTTTATATACTCAACATTAATACTAGCATTATCAATAACTTCACCTTCAAATTCATTGAAATAAATGGCAATATATTTGTCATGAAATTTAAAACCATTAAAACTTTTAGTGCCTTTTACTAGAGATAATGCAGCTATTTCTAAAGGATTGTAATTTTTTGACATTAATCTATATAGTTCAGATATCATATCACCACCAATTCTAGCATGGGTTTCAACTAAATTTATTTCATTATTATAACCTACAATTATTTCAGTATGTGATGGACCATTTTTAAATTGCAATATATTTAAAAGTTCAAGAACATAGTCTGTAATATTCTTACTTGCTTTATCACTAATATTAGCTGGTACGACATGACCAACCTCAACAAAATCATCATTTTTCAATTTTTTTGTAATTCCATAAACGTAATGTTTGCCATCGATGCTTATTGATTCGACACTAAATTCTTCTCCTTCAATAAATTTTTCTATTATAAAAGGTGAACATTTAAACTCTGATATTTCATCTGATATTGTTTTTACATTAGTCAAATTTATTTTATAAACACTCTTACTTCCTGTTCCGTTTATAGGTTTAACTATAGATTCGCCGTAATCATTAATGAATTCGAATAGATCCTTAGCATCAATAACTTTTCGAAAAGGAATAGTATTAAAATGTTTATTTTCCAAGAATTTTCTCATCAAATATTTGTTTCCAAACAAGCTTACTTGATTATTTGAAAGGTTAAATGGTATGCTAGTTGTCATAGAAATTTCAGATGCTAATATTTGTAAGTTTTCAAACATACAAATAATAGTTTTATAACTTTTGGGATCATCAATGATATTTGATACTTTATTCACGATTTTTTTATGATCTTTTAAATTCTTAAATGCAAAAACTTCTTCGTATATTTCATTAAAATATGGTTTTATCTTTGAAGACTCAGTAATTATTGTTAACTTATAACCATTTTTATATAGCAATTTATGAATCTCAGAAAACCCACCTAAAACTAAAATTTTATTCATAATCATCACCTAGTAGTTTTTTTATATTAACTTTTTCATAGTTGTTCCCTAAAGATAAACTTCTAATAGAATCTCTACATTGTATATGGCATGATATATCATATTCTCTTAATAATTCAGGAAATTTCTGTATAATCCATTCCGGAAATATTCCGAATTCACCCTTTATTACATTAAAATCAATTTTCTCATTTTCCAATAACCTTGTACGAACCTTTATTAGTCTATTGACAATATCGACTGAATATTCATTAATCTTCAGTATATTTTCATAAAATGCATTTTTTTGTTTTGGACTAAAACTTGTATATCCTAATTTAGTTATAATTTCATTTGATATTTCTAAAATAAATGGAATATGCTCTTCATTGATAAGATTTCCATCTAATAAAAAACCTAACTCTCTCAAAATCTTTTTTAAAAAATATCCTTTTCCTTTATTTGAAATCCTTAGCAGATCACCATGAATCAATAAAATAAACACCCTGAACAATAATAAAAATCTAGTTTCATTATTATTGTTGATTTTCAGATTATTTGTTACCTTAAAAAGAGGACTAATCTCATCTATCTCCCAAATTGCTTGTTTATTTTCTAAAATAATAGAAAGTCTCTCAGCATAGTACACTATATCAAAATGATATTTTTCTTCTGTTTTAATAGTTGCAATAGTTCCTATAGGTACAACACCGTTTGAATATTTATAATATATATATGAATAATGTCCGGTAGGTCTATTATTTCCAATATGAAATTTTTCTAAATTTTTCCATTCATAAATATGATTTAAAGATATACCTAAGTGGTTGTACCATTTTAAAAAATCAACTTCGCGATCACACCGAATGAAAATCTTGTTTATTGACAACCCTATATTTGTTAAAAATGATAACGCAACATTAATTATTTTTTGAGGTTCATCACTGTTTTTAATTAAAAGTGATAAACCAATCTCCATAGGATTTGTTAATCGATTTTTTCCAACATCATCTAATTTATTTGAAAAATATGATAATTGCTTTGTAAAATAGTTTTCTTGTTTTCCATTTATATTTATGGAATCAAACAAATCAATATGTTGTGATATTGCAGACATATTAAAAAAAGTTTCGGAACCATCTGGCCTTACTACATTGCCCTCTTTAAGCAAATTAAAATTTAACTTTTTTCCATAATTTAAAAATTCATCTTGTATGTCAATTAATTTCATTTTTTTCCCTCATCATTTGAACATATCCCTCTGTTACAACTTTTGGTTTCAAAAATGAAAATTCATTTTTAACCTTTTGTGTGAATAACAGTTTATCATTTTCAGAAAAATTACCTAATATTTCAGCTTCTAAGAATTGACCGAGACCTTTTATGTTATCAATATTTATAGTTACATTCCCTTGTTTATATGCTTCTCTTTTTTTATCTATAACCATTATTCTTTTAAATCCTAAATTAAGTACATCCTTTAAAAATGATGATTGACTCTCATCTAATTTGACTTCACTTTCAATCCATAACCCCTCACTAACAGTTTCTTTTTTAGTTGCTAAAAATTGTTTACTTTCTTCCCGAATTCTAAGAATATAACTACCAGGGATATCACCTTCTTTTTCTTTACCGTGTTCTTTATAATAGGAATCTTTTTGATTGGAAGAATCAATATAATCATAATTTTCAGATAAATAAGATAGTAATTTTGATAAATTTTTGTCAGTATCTATCTTAAATCTAACTTCAAGTTCTTTCATTAATAATCACCTCGTAGACTAGCATACGCATTAGTCGATTTAAATTTTGTCAGTGGAAAGTATGTGTTACTTTCAGTTTTATGGATACATAATCTTGCATAATAATTCCCAGATAAATTTTCAATTCGTATTCCATAAAAGTATTCTCCACATAAATTTTGCTTTTTCATTATACAATTATTACACATAGTTGGTAAGTAATTAGGTACTAATACTTTAAAATCTATTTCACCTATTTTAGGAATAAAATAACTTATTGTTCCAGTTGAACTTCCCTTTACATATTTTCTTCCTATTTCAACTGCATTTAATGTATTAAAAAATTTTCTTATTGCATTAATTGAATAAGTATTCCTATTAACTTCATTTAAAATTCTAACGTTGATATTTTGAACTGCCGCCCATTTTACAACTTTTAAAACACGACAATAGTCGTCTTCATCTGCAATTACTGTGTTTATTTTCACCAAAACTCCACTTTCTTTTGTAAATTTAATTACATCTAATAGTTTCTGATGATTTTTAGCTATCCAACTGTTTGATCTATCAATCTGAGTTTTAATCATATCCACATCATTAATAGCATGCAAACTAAAATTTATAGAATCAATGCCGGTTTTGACAATCTTTTTAAAGATATTCATAGAGGTACCCATTGAAGTCATTTTTACTTTAAAGCCATATTGCTTTAATTTTTTTATAATTAAGTCAATATCGGGATGTAAGCTTGGTTCTCCTCCAGTTAAATGTATTTCATTAATGTGTAAATCATTTGTAATGTTTAAAAACTCTTTGAAAAATTCATCATTAAAAAAATCAACATCCTTTATTATATTGTTTTGTCGATTTCCAGTTCCTTCATTATGACACCACCAACAATTCCATGGACATTTATCAGTTATTTTTATTCTAACTGAATTCATAGGCAAAAATGTCGAATCACTTTTGGTCGTATAAACTCTAATGCATTCATAAAGTATAGTCTCTTTTCTAGTTGATATATCGTGTGGCTAGAAGTAATACTAAAACAAGCAATTTTAAGATATCTGTCAATCTGAAATATGATTGTCACTATTATATATTTAAGCAATCTATATTTTATTATATAATAAAACCGAATGATATAGAGACTTGTTGTGAAAGAGGGAATTGTATGGATTCAAATTTTGGTATAACGTTACGTAGGATAAGAAAGGCAAAACACAAAAGTATTGATTACGTTTCTGGACATTTCATATCTAAATCACAAGTATCCAGATTTGAAAGAGGTGAATCTGAAATAACTTTTACTAGCTTATATAGTATTTTAAATTTGCTAAATATATCATTTGATGAATTTTTAAATATTCATTGCAAATATCAAAGCAAATCCGAGCAATTTTCAGTATTGATTAAAAACATTAAAACGTGTATTAATGTTGAAAAAGAGGAAGATTTTAACACGATTTTTAATAGATTTTGTTTATCAAGTTTCACCCATATTGAAATAATCGTAATAAAATCTTTACTAAGTAGGGTTAATAGTTCGATTTTTCTATCAACTGATGAAGTAGAGGAATTAGCAGAGTATTTTTTTTCGATTGATTATTGGGGATGCTATGAATTATTATTATTAGAAAATTGCGAACATTCATTAAATTATACGAGTTGTTATTATTTCACAAACGAAGTAATACATGAATTTGAAGATAATGAACTTTATTATAAAAATAAAAAACTAGTTATAAACGTAGCTATTAATTGTTTGATTAGAAGCGTAGAATTAGGTGAATATAGAAATTGTCTTTCATTAATTGAAGTAATCAACAAACTATTGGATAGCGAACTTTATTTTTATGAAAAAACTGTCTTTTTATTTGCATTAGGTTACTTTGAATCTAGAAGAAATAATTCTAATGGAAATAATAAAATGAAAGATGCAATTGTAATTTTCAAGAAATTGGGCGATCAATTTTCACTAATTTATTACACTAATCTATATAAAAAAATTAATAATAGCAGAACTTGCATTTAAGTAATACAGTTAAAGACTAACACGGCATATGTACATCAATTTAGCATGAAGTTTAATGCCCATAATAGGCGTAACTTTCACTTAATACCCTATTTTAATTGCGAAATTCTTAAGAAATAGCACAGTCATTTAAAAGATACATACATAAATGTCTAATAAAAGTTGTGGTTCTTAGATTTATTTTTTTATCTAGCCACCGAATTTGGCAAAGAACCTTTCCGAGGAAATAAAAAAAGGCTCTATAATAAATTCGGTTGATG
>NZ_KV840302.1:0-374 GCF_001839185.1 Staphylococcus sp. HMSC65H10
TGATGAGACGTACATCAAAATAAAAGGAAAATGGAGCTATTTATATCGTGCCATTGATGCAGAGGGACATACATTAGATATTTGGTTGCGTAAGCAACGAGATAATCATTCAGCATATGCGTTTATCAAACGTCTCATTAAACAATTTGGTAAACCTCAAAAGGTAATTACAGATCAGGCACCTTCAACGAAGGTAGCAATGGCTAAAGTAATTAAAGCTTTTAAACTTAAACCTGACTGTCATTGTACATCGAAATATCTGAATAACCTCATTGAGCAAGATCACCGTCATATTAAAGTAAGAAAGACAAGGTATCAAAGTATCAATACAGCAAAGAATACTTTAAAAGGTATTGAATGTATTTACGCTCTAT
>NZ_KV840303.1:0-16791 GCF_001839185.1 Staphylococcus sp. HMSC65H10
CATAATTGACAAAGCTACGTTTATACATAGCGCCTTGCCACCCAGTACCTGTCACACTTTCTTCATTTAGATAAAATGACTCTTTGCTTGAAGATTGACTAAACGTACCACCAACTCCACCGCCTGTAAGATTATCAGTAAAGTTGTTCGTAGTTTGCTTATTCCATCCTTTAAATGTACGCAACTCATCTCCTAAAATCAGTGGTGAGTAATCATTAAGTGGTTTATCCACATCATCTTCACCTATCATAAAATAATCTTCGTCTCCTTTGGCAATTTGGAAGAAATTAGCATTTTTCAAAGCCCTTGCCTCCACAGTGACTGGTGTGTCAGCAGTACCGCTATTTACAATAGATACTTGATCTGATATTGCAGTGTTGTAATTACCAGCTGCTGCGTACTTGTATGGGTCTGTAAGAACAACAGTAATATTAAATTCAATAAAACCTGTTGGTGTCTTGTCTAACTCAATCGCCCCTTCAAAGTATGCGTTCCAATACCAGTCTTTAGATTTAAATTGTAGTGTCACTTCTCTATCATGATTAAAGAAATTACTTAACTCGTGTAGTATTTCATCATGACTTTTTAATCCTCCCGATGAAATATAGTCGTTGCGTACGATAAGTGGTAATTCAAAAGAATATTCTTCTAAATTTCGTCTTTTAAAGACCGAACCCTTCCTACCTGTAACGGTTTCTCGGTCAATAGAAAAATTAAAAGAGGGTATCTTAAACCCTCTTTCAACAACTAGCCATGGAATTGTTTTTCCATCAACAATAATTGTGTCGTATAGCATATTGCACCTCCCTAAAATCGTTTCATTCTTTGTTTTTGTCTATTGTAATCATCAATTGCACTGAACACTTGGCTTCTATGCTCATACTTATCAATAATTGGTTCAAAGTTTTTATTTTCAATACCTGCATTAGATTTAGCAATTTCCATCAACAAGTTTAGCTGTTGTTGTTGCTGTTCAATTATCGTAAGTAACAATTTGTCGTTATTGACCGTATTGCTGTTATTACTTAGTTGTGTTGGACGTTTGTTATTGCTTGATTTATTACGTTGAATATCATTTGCAGCAAGCGCTAATAATTTCATTGCATCGCCACGTCTGTTTGGATCTGTTGGAATAACCCATTCTGGATGTCCATCCTCAGCAAGGTTGTACCAACCCGCTGACTTGATAAGTCCTCCTGTTGCAAAACGTCTTGAACCTGTCGGTCCCCAACCAGTAAGTCCTGCTGCCATTCTACGTTTCCAAGCAGACAAGTTACCACGCCAAGCGCTGTTGTTAAAGAAAGCTAGTAATTGGTGATAACCATTTCTGATATTGCCATGGCCTTTTAATTTGTAACCACTAAATGTACCAGGTGTGAATTGCAGTAAACCCTGCGCCTCGTTACCGCCGCTGTTAACGTCTTTGATTTGTTGAGTCACACCTGCATTACCACCAGATTCTGTTTGGATCAGTCGAATTATATCGTTAATATCGCTACCAGATAGTGATACTTTCATTCTTTTAGCAGCGCGTTTTATATCGTCTTTCCACTTACTTGCCGCTTTATTTTGGCTTCCGCTACCAAGACCTTTAAGCCATTCAAGAACGTTACTTTGTGGTTTGCCGTTTTTATTTAATTGGAAATGCAAGTGCGCGCCACGAACAAAATTACCTGTAGCACCAGATTTGGCAATTTCATCTCCAACACTGACTTTTTGACCTTGTTTAACAAGTTGTTTAGATAGGTGCATATACCAGTTAGTTAAGCCACCACCTAAAGCAACTTCGATAGATTTACCTCCGCCGTAGTCATTCCAAACTCTTGATACCTTACCACCAGCAACAGCTTTAATAGATGTTCCTGTAGGCATGCCAAAGTCTAGTCCGTAGTGGTTACCACCGTTAAAGTTCAGACCACCAGTGTATTTTCCGAACTTTTGCCACAGTGGATATTTAAATAACCAACTTGCGTCACCTACGCCGCCAGCAGCATCTTCCATCCACTCTTTTATTAAACTTATTGCGGCGTTTTTTAGTTTTCCGAACATACCTTTCATCATATTAAAAGGTAAGCTAGCTGCTTTCGGTATACCGAATGATTCTAAGTTTATTCCAAAGGCATCCATTACTTTTTCGAATAATTTTCCAGGTTTTTTAAGCCAATCAGTTACTTCACCAACCGTCTTACCTAACCATTCTTTACCTTTGCCTGCTAATTCGACAGCTTTCGCTAAACCATCACCGGCTGCATCTTTAACGTCGTGTGCAGTGTTTGCAATGCCTTTTCCTGCTTTACCAGCTATGTCCTTTGTCTTATCCCATAAATTTTTCTGGCCAGTACCTTTACTAAACTTAGGAATATGGCCTAATTTTTGTAATGTTTGTGTCTGACGACCGCTTAATACACTATCGCCTTTATTGAGTGGCATTGTGACATTTCTACCTTTAGGGGAGAACATCGTACCATTAGCACGCCTGATAATTTCTCTGTGGCCATTTGGTCCTGTACCATTACCTGGTCCTTTATCATTAACAGTCGCTAGTGTCGGTCTATTGATTTTACCATTTGTAATGAATTTTCTAGATGGCTCTGTCGTGCCGGTGTGCAACTTGATTTCAGGTAATTTTTTCATACCCAGCTTATCGCCAACCCAGTTAACGCCTTTGATAAGTTTGTTCAGACCACCCTTGACTGATTTGACCATACCGTTGATATGACCTTTAATTTTGCCAATGATATTTTTTAAGCCATTATTCATGTTGTTAAATGTATTTTTGATAGAAGACCACATGGATTTTACTGTGCCAACTGTTTTATTTTTAATCGTTGACCATGCTTTAACCATAAAGTTTTTAACGCCATTAAAAATTGCGCGAGTTTTAGAATTCAATGTGTTAAATGTTCTTTGAATGGAAGACCACATATTTTTTACTAAACTAATCACTGTATTTTTAATGCTACGCCATGTACTTATCAAGAATTTCTTTATTTTGTTAAACAAACTACGAATAAAGCTGTTAAGTGAATTAAATATACTACGTAAATTACTTGTTAAACTGCGTGCTACTGACACTACGTATGATCTAATACTTCGCCATACAGAAATTAAGAAATTACGTACACTATTGAAGATTTTTCGAATAGTTGCACCTAAGCTATTAAATATATTACGTACATTTGTTGTAATTGCTCGTGCTGTTGATACTACAAATTTACGGATAGCAGACCATATTGAACGTACAAATGTTGAAATCGCACGGAAAATAACTGATATAGCTACTTTCATTGCGTTAAACGAATTTTTAACACTTGTATAAATATTTCGTGCTATTGAGATGATGAAATTCTTTAATGCAGACCATAAAGTACGGATAATTTGTGATGCTATCCTTACTGAAGTTACCATGATTAATCTCATGGCTATAAACACATTTTTTACACCGTTGTATATAGCTTGTGCAGTGACTACAATCACATTTTTTATAACTGACCAGACAGTTCGTATCACGTTAGCAATTAATTGCATGCTTGTTTTGATGATAATGAGCATGCTGCCAAACGTACCACGCACCAGCCCGGAAATGATTTGTAGTGCTCCTCTAAATAAAGATTTTATACCTTCCCAAATAAGACTGAAATTTAATGTGAAGATACCTTTGAATATTTGTATTATACCAACTAAAATATTTAGCCCGCCTCTGAATACAGAACCTAACGCTGTCATTGCGTTAGAAACAATTGCTTTTAATCCTCCGAAAACAATTTTGAAAGCATTAGCTATACCGCCTAAGATAGGTTTTACTACATTATTGAATACAAATGACAATGAAGTCATTGCTACTACTTTAAATGCATTAAATATCGTTTTTACAACTGTGAAGATACCACCAAGAATAGCCTTAACAGTATCACCATGTTGTTGCCACAACATTTTCATCCCTATACTAAACAAAGCTGCAGTATTTTTAATATAGTTAAATATATTTACAAATAATTCTCTGATATTAGTTAAAATATAACCAATATTAGACACAATATCTGGCGGCAAAATTTTATTAAGTATGTCGGTACCTTTAATCAAGTCCCCAGATAAAAAAGCACCCAATCCACTGAAATAAGTTTTGATCCAATCAATGGCTTTTTTAATACCGTCACTTACCCAGGTAAAAGCTGCACGGATTGCGCGTGTACTCATTTCAATGCTTGCCACTACAAATGATGGCAATATTGCATTGAGAATTGTACTACCGCCTTTAAAATCTCCCGTAAGCATAGCTTTGATACCTTTAAACACAGTAGAGAACACTTGACCTACAACTTGTACTGCACGCTTAACTGCATCAAAAGCACCATTCACGATATTCCTAAATGTTTCTGATTTTTTATAAGCAATAACTAACGCAGTACCAATTGCTACGATTGCTGCAATAGCAATTCCAATCGGTCCTGTTAATAACGTCATTGCCGAACCGATTAATGGTATTTTAGTTGCTACTTGAGTGATTGGACTAAGCAACATTGTAAAACCTTTTTTTAGTCCGCCTAAGATACCCGTACCGCCACCAAATTTGTTAAGCATTATCATGGCGTTGGCAATATTGACAATACCGCCTGCCAATAGACCGGTTAGAATAATAAGTGGTGGGATTGCAATAGCTAATGAACCAAATACTGCAATAACAATCTTCGTAAAGTTGCTTGTTTGTTGTAGATGTTTGAACAATCCAGTGAATACATCTGCTAATTTACTGACAATAGGTGCAACTGCATCACCTATAGTACGTAAGAAGTTGATAAATGTATTTTTAAGTACCTTTAACTTACTTCCCATTGTTTCATATCGAATAGCTGCTTCATCAGTTAATGCAGTGTTTTCTTTCCAACCTTTAGCACCTGTACGAAGTGCATCATCAAGCACTTTATGGTTATTGGCCATACGTCTGATTGTGTCTGCTTCACGAATACCCTTAATACCGACTTCATCTAATGCTTTTAGTACGCCTTTAGCGCCACCTTTTGTATTAGATAAACCTTTAACGAACATAGATAAAGCTTTTGATGGATTGTTTTCCCATGTATCAGCAAATTCTTTAGCACTTACACCTGCAGTTTGAGCAAATCCATCTAATGTATCGCCACCGTCTGCAACTGCTCGTGTCATTTTGTTGAATATTTGGGTCATTGCTGTACCGCCGGCTTCTGCCTCGATACCAACTGATGACATTGATGCACTGACTGACATAATTTCATCAGAACTAAAACCTGCTTGTGCGCCTGCACCAGCTAAACGTTGTGCCATTTCTACTATTTCTTTTTCAGTTGTTGCACTTGAATTACCTAATGCAGTGACTGTCGCACCTAAACGGTCAACATCTTTAATAGGCATTTTAGCGGCGTTAGCAAATCTTGCAAACTCTGTTGCCGCTTCTTCCGCCGTTAAGTTAGTTGCTACACCCATATTCATCATAGTTTCAGTGAATGCAGTAATATCTTTCTTTTTAACACCTAATTGACCTGCTGCTTCTGCCACACCAGCAATTTCAGTTGCTGCAAAAGGCATTCTGCTACTCATTGCAGTAATTTCATTGCCCATTTTACGCAACTCTGCACCAGACATATCAGTTGTTTTAGCAACACCTGCTAATGCTTGTTCCCATTCAATAGATGACTTGATTGCAGTACCCATCGCTGCAACTGCAGGCATTGTCATGTATATCAACGCACCTGATCCAATTGCTCGCATGTTCATACCAACATTTTTTATTGAGTCGCCATATTTGTTTACACTTTGTATTGCTCGACCAAAGCCAGTTGCACCCAATGCTTGTGCTTGTTGTTGTGATGCTGCTAATTGTTTATATGCGACAGATGTTTGCTTAATTTCACCTTCAAGCTCATTCATCTTTATCTTTTGTTGTGTGATTGCACTTGCTAATTCTCGTGCTTCTTGGCTGTTTTCTCCTTGAGCTTGTGCCACAAATTTATATTGTGTACTTAATTCACGTAACACTGTACGTTGTTGTGACATATTCGTATTTAATGTTTTTAGATGATTATCATAAGCTTTAACGCTTTCTCCAGCACGTGTTAAGTTACTACGTGATAATGATAAAGTGTCATTAAATGATTGCATTTTCGCACGGATTTGAGACATTGACGAAATCCCTTGCTTTTGCTCCATCTCTAAACGATTATGTGCGTTCGTTGTTTCTTTAAGTTGACCATTTAATTCTTTTAACTTCACGCGTTCTTCAGTTAATTTTAAATTAAGCTGTTGAGCTTCTTTGCTTGTTGAACCATATTGACGTTTTGCGTAATCATATTGTCTGCTTAAATTTTGAACAATGAGTTGCTGTTGTTTCATGCTGTTATTGAGTTCAGATATACGCGCCTTATACGCTTGTGCAGTTTGTCCACTCATTCTAAAGTTAGATGCGCTAATTTTTAGTGCAGTCGCAACTGAAGTAATCTTTTCACGGATTTGAGACATTGACATAGTCATCGTACGTTGTTCCATTGAGAAACGTTTTGCTTCAAGTGTTGTATCTTTAAACTGCTTATCCAATACATTTAAAGCTTGTTTCTCTTGTAAAATTTTTTGTTTTAAATTAAGTGCTTCTTTTGACATTGCACCTTGTTCACGTACCACTGTTCTGTAACGTGCTTCTAATACACGAATTGCACTTTGATGCTTTGACATAACTACACTGAGTTGATTCAAATAATTCTGGTAACTCTTTGTGGATTGTCCTGCTCGTTCAAAACTCATATTCGCAATATTGAGTTGTTTACGCATCGTACCTAAAATTGTATTGATCTTCTCCATTGAAAAGACTGAACGTTTGGTTGTCGTATCAAATTGTTTCATCTCTTTCTCTGTGGATGATAACTGACGCTTATACATGTTCAATGCTTGATGTTGTCTGCTATACTCTTGTCTTAATTTCTCTGCTTCTGCACTTGTACGTTGTTCTTCAAGCGTCATCTTACGAAGTCGATTCGAAATATCTTTCATTGATTGTTCAGTTAGATCAATACCACGCTTTAGTTCTTTGGTACGCGCAGCAAATGTTTGCATTGATTTTTCGCTGTACTTAAAGTCACTATTAGAACGTTTCATCTCGCTTGACAACGTCTTGAACTGTCCTCTAATCTGCTTCAACGTACGTTCAACGCCCACATCTTTCATATTCATCAGAATTGACAAACCTTTAATATGATTTTGACTCATTGTTTCACTCCTTTCCTAAAAACGTATAAAAAAATAGCCCTGACAAAAAGCCAAGGCTACAACTTTGCAAATAGTGCATCTGCTTTGGCGTCTGAAGTTACTTTATTTGTATGTCTTTCATCTAAAATTTGCAGCACGTAATGAAAAGGCATAGCAAGTACATCGTTAACGTCTTTACCTTCCTTAACCATATCTCTTACTACAATGTCGAAATTCTTTAACATACCTCTGTAAGTGTAATCTTCTTTTTTTAATTGACTTAGCTGATGCTCTGAATAAACTTTTTTGTTTGTTCATCTTGTTGACCATTTGCGATAAATTCAATTTGTTTCTGTAAAGCTTCAATCGCATCTGGTGCGTGTAAACGTTGTTGCACATCTTTTTTAGTGAATTGATTACCGTAGATTTTAACTACTGCGTCAATTAATTTGTCTAATTGCTCTTTAAATGACATTTCACGTTCACCATTCTCAACTTCCTCTAATTCAGCCATGATGTCTGTTGCTTCATATAAGACATCTAATGGGATAAAGTGCGGTGTTAAGAATGTTTCCATTTTAATTTCTTCTGCTTTAGGGTTTTCTACTAATTGAATGTAGTTACGTTTTAATTTACTCATAATATATGCTCCTTTATATCTTTTTATTAGCTAATAAAAAGACGCCCGTTAAGGCGTCTAAGACTTACTTATCTTTGCGTTTGAAGAAAGGAAGTTGATAACCTGCTTTCTCCAAACGATCTTCAAATTCTTTTACATATTTAACAGTTTCGTTGACTGTTTCATTCTTTTTGAAATACTTGTCATCTTCTTTATTTTTACAACTTTTCAACACTTTAAATTCAGCCATAGTTTCATCCCTCCTGATTATGCTGTTGGTGTATCTTCTGTGGGCACATTAGATGTTTGTTCAGTTTGAGCTTGTGATACTTCTTGTGCTTCTTGATATGCACCTTGTAATAAGCGTTGGAAGAATTCTGTCTCATCATCGTCTTTCTTTTCAGAATCAAAGATAATCTTACGTTTATCATCAAACACACGATGCATTGCTGTACCTTCTACTTCTTCTTGTGAGAATTCCCAGTCTGATTCTGCAGTTGACCCTTCAATATTTGGATCTGAGAACATTACTTTTGGTAAACCAATGCGCTGAAATGAACCATCACGTCGTTCGCGTTTGAACCAAACCGCAACGTAGTTATTTTGTTTACCTTTAACTTCTTCATAAATACCATGCTCATCGTATACTTCATTAAAGATAATTTCACGGATCTCTTTAGGGAAAGCGTGCATTGTTAAGTTGAATGATGATTCGCCATCTGTGTTACCGGATTCGATAATACCACCATCTGCATACGAGTTTACAACTTCTCCTCCAGATTCAAGTGAGATTTCTTGTAAACCTCGTGTTTGCGTTACCTTATCGTACTTAATTTCGTTTGGTTCATCTGTTGTCAATAATGCGAAACCTAAATCTTTGATATTTACATATGCTCTTGGCGTTTTAGCTTGTTTGACCATTTAATTTTCCTCCTCATAAAAAATCGCTTCATATCGTCTAGTTGAGCGATACAAAGCGAAATCTTTGTTATATTCGTTTCCTAAATTAGTTACTTGTCCCATGAGATAATTATCCCACAGCACTTTGTTGATACGTTGAGAAATTGCATTGCGTTTAAGTCTTGCGTTGTACCTATCCGTCGCTTTGACAAACACATCTACTTGAACAATATAGCTATAACCTTCTTGTTCACCGTCAAAGTAAACTTCCGGCATAGGGTCATCGAAATCATCAATAACAATATACGGTTCTGTAATGGACATAACTTCCGGATAATCGTTGAACTTGATATTGCGTTTGCTCACCATACTCATTAATTCTTCATCTTCTGTTATTGCTTGATAAATCATTGTTAAGATATCTTTCATAGCAACAACTTCTCCACTTCTTTTGTATAGGTATCATAAAAGGTTTTTCGTGCTGAACGTAACGCTTTATCGATTGCACCCATACCTTTTGGTCTGATGAATTTACCATTTCTTGCGTGGAAACCTTTTTCATTCAAGTGAACAATGCTATGCCTGTGTTTTTCCCCTTCCCAATAAATACGTACAGTGCGTAATCCACTTTCCCAGAATGGATCAGTTAATTTTACTTCTGCATATTCTGCACCTGTATCACGAAAGTATCTGATGTTAGCTTTGACCGCCTTATAAACAACTTCTGCTGCTTTGGTTAAAGCCTCGTCATAAATTTTCAACATCTTACGTCTCCCGAACTTCTCTGTAAGATAATCCATAACCTCTTTTTGATTGAATGTTACACCACTATTTTTTGAGGTCTTGCTAATTCTGATTGCCATTAAGCAACACTCCCAGCAAGTATCATAAGAAAACTTTCATTCTCTACATCTGGTTGTACCAGTTTGATATTCAAATCGTTTGTGATGTATGGCGATTCAACCTCAACATAGTCTGTTTCTTCATGCGGGATATATTGTCCCCTTGTATCACGTATGAAAATTTTGACGTTATGTTCTGTCCCATTTGCTATGGCGTCTTGCAACTCAATCATTTTCCATTGAGGTACATAAGCCCAACAACTATACAATTTCTCTTGTCTTTTCTGTCCTGCTTCTGGACCTTCATTTTCAACGTATCTGTAAAAATGAACTTTTGTATTTAACTTTTTCGTAGTGATAAACGGCTTTTTAAATTGTGTTCTCATCCACTTCACGCCCCATCACGTTGTTTAATCCAAAGTTTAGTAAGTCATCACGATAGTTATCGTTGAAAAACTCTAACTGGTCCTCATACGCATATCGTGTGCGTGCAAAGACCAAGTCTTGACCGACTAAATCATTGTATAAATCAAACTGCCCAAACCTAGACTCGATATTCAAGTAAGATTTGAGCAGTAATGTTTTTAAAAATTTATCTTCTGTATCATGTGAGATTTTTGTGTAATCTTTGAAATCTCTTAATAAATCATCTGTGATTTCCATTAAATCACCTCAATTATGCTGTTGGTGTTCCGTCAGTTGTTCCACCAGCTGAAGTTTGTGATTTAGGAGCTGTTACAATATCCAAATCATAAACTGCAGACGCTTTATTATCGGCAGGTTGACCATATGCAAATGTTTTAGCTGTAAATAAAATCGCATCTTGCAATGCTAACGTTTGGTCGAACTTCTTAACAGTTAGTCCACCGCCGCGGACCGCATCATAACGGTCAGTTACAAATGCGACTAGCTTACCTTTCGGTACAAACTCAGAAGTAATGATTTGTACATTGTATGGTAAAACTGTCACATAACCGCCATTTGCTGTTAAATACGTATAACGTGCTTGGATATCCCAAGAATCACGAGGGTTAACAACTAAAGCTACTTTACCGTCAATGGATAACTCTTTGCCTTTTTCATCTACTGAAAGATCTTTCAACATATCTTTTAATTCTAAAACTGTTGTATCGGCATCTTTAAACGTTAAAGTACCTGCAGAACTTTTATCAGTAACTGCACCAGTATCAGTATCAATATCTTTCATTAATCCGACCGGTTGTGTTTTAGCAGCACCGCCGCCATTAACGATTGCAGATTCCAAACCTACTGAAATCGCTTCTTGAATTTGCGTACGTACAAATCGTTCAATCCAGTTAGGACCAAAGATTGATAAATCATCCGGCAATACAACGAAGCATGTTAATTTGTATTGAGTGAAATCTTCTTCTCGGAATGCTGCATCCAATTGACCCTTGATTTCACCAAAGATTTTACCCCAAACTGCTTGACCAGCAGGGTCTGCCTTAATCACACGTGTTTTGATTCCTGCATTTTGGAAATTGATTTTAGATAACAGCGGATGATTCTTTTGTAAGTCTTCAAATACACGTTCTACAACAGTTTCAGGTAAGATTTTTTCATCTGTATAACCTACTTCATAATTAATTTCATTGAAGAATTTTCGTTCTTCTGAAGTTAACGGATCTTGAGAACGTTTGGCCAAGATTCCATTATCTACCACACGATTGTTTACCTCTGCTGAAATTTCTTCTTGTAAATCATTTGATAATGCATCAAACATTTCACCGAACGCTTTTGATTGTTCTTCGTCTGACGCGCCATTTTGCACTAAGTTGGCAAATTTTGCCTTATGTTCATGATAATTCTTTAACTTTGTATTATTAGCTTTCATATCGCCCATTAATATATTCCTCCTTGAATTTTCGCATAAAAAATAGCCTTTCGTTTCTCACAAAAAGGCTATTTAAAAAGCAAATTTATTAAATTTATTTTGTGGTTGTTGTGGTGGTGTATTATTACTTTCTTTGTTACCTTCTAATTTATCGAGTTGAGATTTAATACTTTTAATATCATTTTCGACTGTAGCGACACGTTCATCTACGGTGTCATTGCTTGTTGGTTCGTTTTGCTGAGGTTGCGCATCATCACCTTCAGATACATTTTCAATCATTTGTGCTAAAAGATGTTGCTGTTGTTGCAAGCTAGCTACTAATTGATTTTTATCCATGTTACTCACCTCCTTGTTTGATCTTTTTTTATCTGCAAACTTATTGCTTACAGCTTCATCTGCTGTTAACCAAGTTTCATTAGCCATCATTCGTGATAACTCTGCTTTATCAATGCCGGTACGTTCGTGATAAATATCAACAATAGAGGTATCTACACTTTCTAAAGCATTGAGTGTTTTTTGAATGTCAGATTTATTACCGAAAGCAAGAGTGGAAGCTTCATGTATCATCATATTTGCACCTGTATGCATTACAATCGTATCTGCAGCCATAGATATTAAAGATGCCGCACTTGCAGCGATTGAAGTAATTTCAATCGTTATATTATTTTTAAGGCTTTTGAGATAGTTATAAATATTAATACCTTCAAAAGCGTCACCACCAGCACTTGAAAGTTTAATTACAATATCTTTATCTGTATCTTTTAATGAATTCTCTATAAATTTATAAGAAATTGTATTATCAAACTCATCAGATGCCACCACACCATTCAAAGTTAAAATATGAGTGTTGTTTTTTATCTCATTTTTAAACTGTGGGACAATTTTAGGTACTTGCTTTGCCATTTGCCTCACCTCCTTTGAATGCGTCTGCACTTTGTAAATTCTTAGTAATAATAAACTTATCAAGCTCTTGGTCATCAGCTGGTTCTTCACCTGTCATAATTCTTACTTGATTACGTGTGAATGTACCGGAACTTACCAATTTATCAATTGCCTCTGACATTTGTAATGGATCTCGCTTGTCGATTCCTACAACACGAATGTGTTTATCTTCTTTTAAATATTCATCCGAGTAGAAAAATTTAGCATTCAATTCTGATTCTATTTTGCGAAGTAAAGGATTGATACAGAACTTAAGATAAGAATCAATTGTTTTTTCAAGGTCGGCCATTTCTCCTAGCACCAAGGATGGTGGAACGCCAATCATTCGAGCAACATCTGTTAAGATAGTACGTTTCAACTCTTCAATCTCCTTAAATTCTTGAGACCCTTGTGAACCACCTTTACTTGAATGTTCTTCATAACTCAATCCTCTTGTTAAAGGGGCAATCGCAATTGAATTATTCTTAAACGCCTCAAACAGCATATCAATATATGCTTGAGTTTTTTGCTTGCTTTCACTTTTCATCTGAGTTGTATCTATATTTAATGTTCCTCTGACTTGATTATTCATCAGCTGGAGGTTAATCATTCTGCCGAAAATTTCACCGTAATCTTCAAACAATCCAATAGAATATTGTTCTAATTTCTCATTGTTATAACGTAAATAAATCACATCATCCATTGAAAAAACACGTTTGAATTCAAAGTTATTGATCATAACATTTGTAAATTTATGCGGTAACAATCCTAATTCATCTTCATGATAAAAATCATCTGCAATAAAAAAGAACCCGTCATCATTCTTAACAACAAGCACTTCATTATCCATAATTAACTTGTAAATAAATTTTTGCCAAAAATCGACGGCGTTTTGATTTTTATTAGGTTGAACATTCAATTGATAGTACAATCGGTCTTTTTCTTTAACATTACCTGTCATCACTCTGAATTCACTTTGTGAAATGGTACGTGCTACCATCTCCACAACTGTATTCAGTGCAATTTGTTTTAAATAAGCCTTTTTGCTTGTATCTTGTAAAAATTCCAAATCGTACATCCATTCAAGCTCTGAATTACGTTTAAATACACTGTCAAATAATCCCATATGATACCTCCCTTCTAAAACTTTAATCCTCTTAAAAAGTCAATTTCTTCATCTATAGATGAAGCTTTCAACTCGTCCGCTCTGTATAAAGCATGGATAAGTGCTTGGAACCCATCTGTTTTACGTCTGATAGGCTCTTTCTTTTCGTAAGTTTTATTACCATATTTATCAATTTTGACAACCACATTACCTGTATACCAGCGCATAAGCGGATTATCACCAAATATAATATGCTGTTGTGCAAACATATCTTCCACACGAGGGGCTAACAGTGACTGGATCGCACGTGTGTTTTTTACAACCTCATATTCAATACCATTTTCTTCAAACATCGGACGTAACAAATCCATTCGGAAATTATCAGCAATCACTTTCTTTAATCCATAATTTTGTTGCGCTTCTAAAAACCAATCGATGATATGTTGTGGATTTATGGTAGGTTCATCCACAATAGTTAACAATCCTTGTTTTTCCCATTCTTTGATTGGAGGTTTTAACTGGTATTCATCTAAAAATGCCTTTCTAGCAAATGAATGAGTTTTCCATATATAATCCTCACCATCTCTGAATAACAGTCCAACTGCTGCAAAGTCTTTCAAACTTGCATAGTCGAGACCGCCTATACATTCTTCGTTTTCCATAGGCGGGATTGCACGATTAGTTGCGAGAACATCATCCCATGGTGCGACAACACTTTGAGAATCTGTTTCTGGCATATTCATTCGCTTAGTCATGAATTCAGGACGTCCTGAAGGATTAAACTTAAGCGTTAAATATTGTTGTTTAACCTCTTTGAATAGTTGCTGTCCATAAGTATTCATTGGTTTTTCAAACATTGGATTGGCCTTTTCCCACACCTCGGGGTTATCAATCTCATCTTTATCATCTATTTTGCAAATAAACGGAAACAATCTGTCTTCCGCTGATTCACCTTTAAGTACATTATCAGCACGTTCTTTTAAACGATCTAAAAAACCTTCTCTGACATAACCATCTGTCCCAATATAGAATGTGCGCGGATGTGCAACCTTACCTAATCCACTTCGCTTGATGTTGATAATCGTATCTTTCTCATAAGCATGAATTTCATCAAAGAAAATGCAACCTTCACGAGCTCCGTCTTTCGTTTTTTCATTCGATGTATCGAAAAGAAATTGTGATTTAGTTGAAAGACCTTCTACATAAACTTTGCTGAGATAAAAAGGATTATTAGGTCGTTCAGACGTAACATATAGATTGTTACTTTCAATCATTTCATATATTTCTTTAAAACTGACCAATGCTTGTTTTTCACTGTTAGCTACTACTGACATATTATATTTAGGTATGCCGTGCAATGGTGTCATGAAGAAAGCTCCCAGGGTACTGATATAACCATTTTTACCGCCACCACGTGCCATAGAGATAAAGAATTCGGAAAAATACGGTGTGAGTGTCTGCTCTTCGTATAAGAAAACAAAGCAAGATATAAATTTTTGAAAATCCCGCAATTCGAAAAACCATTTTTCACTGAATTTGATATAATCCTCAATTTTTTGAGTATCAAAATAGAGATCATCTCGTGTTAAAATATGTGCTTCAAGAAATTTGACCAATTCGATACGCTCTTTATTAGCAATGATAGTACCGTCTTTAATTTTCTCGATATAATTTGTCACATGCTTTGGTATCTTCATGTTAATTCAGGTCCTTTCTGTGCTTCGAGTTTCTTTTTTTCTTCAGCACGTTTGTCTAATTGAAACGATTTTTCTAAAGACAGCAATGCACTATTCACACGATTCTTTTCTGCAATAGCTGGGTTTTGTTTAATGTATTCTTGACTGCCGTTTTTTATATGTGACATAGGTCCCATTTCATCAATAGCAGTATCCAAAGCATAAAAAAGACGCAACAGATTACTGTAGCGTTCCACTTTCTCAATTTCCATATCATTATCAGTGTCAATAACAGACATTAACATTTTTTCAGCAGCTTCTATTCTTTTTAATTGGTCTCTCGTAAGACTTTCTTGAAGATAACTACGTTGTTTCATATACCCCTACCCCTTTCTTAAATATTCATAGTTATAGTTTTAAGTTATAGATACCCTCTAACGCAATAAAAATAAATTATAGTTGCGGAATTGACCCAAGCGCCGGTTTCCGCTAAATCCTTTAGGTATGGGATTCTTCAGACCGGGGGGTTATATAATTTTTTTATAAAATTAAACATTTTAATTCTCACCATTTTTCATCATTATATTTGTTTTTCTTATTATTTGGATTAAATTCAAATCTGCCATGTTTCTTATTGTGATGATATTTGCATAAAGTCTGCAGGTTATCCAAGTCATATGCCAATTCAGGGTGCGTATGCAGCTCTTTGATATGATCCACTTCTAAAGATTGATGTTGATTGAGCGTCATCTTACCTTCTGCTTTGCAATGTACACATTCATAATGATCTCTTTTTAGTACTTGTTCACGTGTCTTACGCCACTTCGCACGCATATAAAACTTTCTATTCTCATCACGTCTGTCTATATAGTTTGAGTACTCGCTCATATGCATTACCTCTTTGTCGATATAAAGAAAGACACGACACATCAGTGCCATGCCTTAGATATAATATAGTATCGATTGTGTCGTAAGCGTAGTTCTTACTTATCGTTATAACTCCATTATAATATTAAAGATATGTGTAACCAAAATCAGTATGATGTGTATGATGTGTATAAAGTGTATGGTTACTCGGGTTAATGCTGCGCATGATATAGAATGTTAACAATATCTTTCACACGTTTGTAGAAGGTAGCTCTACTTATATCTAGTATCGCCATAATCCTTTTATGGTTCTCTCTTTGCTTTAACATTTGTAAGATATGATAGTCTTTCTCATTAGTTATATAAGATTCATAAGTATCGATGAACGCTAACTTATCCATAATTAATTGGTTTCGTCTTTTAGCTTTACTTCTGTTTATAACCTTTACTAACACTTTATCACTCGTACCGCCTTGTGCTTTAGGCATTGCAGATTGGTAACCATACTGTGAAATAGAAGTGCTGTCATAATCATAAACTTGACTATCTATTACATTACTCATCCATTTATAGCCTTCTATCATTTCGTGTATCTCTTGTTTAGTGTACATCGCATACCTCCACTAACAAATAATGTATACACCTATTATAACATTTACTTATCAATTATGCTTATCGTGATAACCTTTAATTATCAAATTATCTATCATAATATCTTTCAACTTCAACTCTTCATCCAACTCTCTATTCGCCATATAAAGCACAAGAGAGAGGAGAGCGAAGAGAATGGTTAG
>NZ_KV840304.1:0-4489 GCF_001839185.1 Staphylococcus sp. HMSC65H10
TCAAGTTATAACGGTAGTTTGTCTACGGTCTGAGCCGAGAAACCTTTAAGGTTTCTCGGCTTTTTCTTCCATTAAAAAATCATTTGAATGAATAAGCTAAATTCTAAGTTAAAATATTTTCACGCTATTCTTTGTATAATTATCTATTAATATTCTATATTGGGCGCCTTATTTACATGAGCTTGATAACGTTTTAATCCCAAAAAGGCAACAATAACAATTATTGAAATTGTTAATAATTTATTCATAAGAAACCTCCTTTATATCAATCTATGATATAAATTATTTGCTACTCATATAATAATTTAATTCTAAGTCTTTTGATGTTTGTTTGCGTGTTTTTCTCATCAGTTCGATATCCTCAATTAACGATTTACCGTATGACGGAATCATTTTTTTAATAATCGGCATCCATTGTTCTTCATATTCTGGGAAATTCTTTTCGATCACTTCTAATGCTACAGATACTGAAGTTGAAGCACCAGGAGATTCACCTAATAAAGCGATAACTGAATGGTCTGCAGAGTTAACTACTTCAGTGCCAAATTGAATAAATCCTTTTCCATACTCTGGAGTATCTTTAATAACCTGAACACGTTTACCAGCAGTATATAATTGCCAATCTTCATCACGAGCTTCCGGATAGAATGTACGTAAATGATTCATACAACCTTCTTTAGTCATTAAAATTTGATCAAATGAATATTTAATTAATGGTAAGTTTTTAACTGCTGAAGCTAACAATGTCATAATATTGTATGGCTTGACTGATTTAAATAAATCTAAGTTAGAACCATTTTTTAAAAACTTAGGTCCTACACTAGCAAACGGACCAAACAATAGTGTGCGTTCTCCATCAATATAACGTGTATCCAAGTGAGGTACAGTCATAGGAGGTGTGCCTGGCGGTTCTTTACCGTAAACTTTGGCATCATGCTTTTCAATAACAGAAGGATTGGTACAGATTAAAAACTGTCCTGTAATAGGGAAGCCACCTAAGTTCTTACTTTCAGGAATACCTGTCTTTTGTAATAGTGGAATTGCGCCACCACCTGCACCAATAAATATGTAGTCTGCAAGTTCTGTTTTAATATTTCCACTATTACGTTGACGTACTTTAACTTCCCATTTACCATCTTTACGATGATTAAAATCAATAACTTCATGATTGTATTGAACATTTGCATTTGGATGTTCTTCAATACTCTTAGCCATTTTACGAGTAAGTTCCCCGAAATTGACATCTGTTCCTTCATCAATTTTACTTGCAGCCATAATGTCACTAGCACTATGCCCTTGCATCATTAATGGAATCCATTTTCTCATTTCTTCGATATCTTCAGTATACTCAATATTATCAAACATTGGAGCATCTTTCATAGCATGATAACGATCTTTTAAGAATTGAACATTATTTTTTCCTCGTACGAAACTGATATGAGGCAGTGGTTTAATAAACTCTTTTGGATTTGAGATATTATTACTCTTTACTAAATAGCTCCAAAATTGTTTTGAGATTTCAAATTGCTCATTAATCTCTTTTGCTTTCTCAATATCAATCGAACCATCAGGTTGTCTAACAGTATAATTTAATTCACATAATGCTGCGTGACCTGTTCCTGCATTATGACGCTCGTTTGAGCTTTCAATACCAGGTCGGTCTAGGCGCTCATAAAGTTTTATTTTCCAATTTGGTTCTAATTCTTTAAGCATAGAACTAAAAGTAGTACTTAAAACACCAGCGCCAATAACAATAACTGTTTTTGACTCTTTATTATTCATAATTGACTCCCTTTCTTATTTTGAGTACAGAAAACATTGTAATACAAAAACCATATTAATGAAAATCCTAATTTCCAATGTAAATCATCCATTTATGAAATATAAGCCTAGAATTATCATAGTATAATTACTACCTTAAGTTATAAAAATACTAAGAATAAATGTCCAAATACACACAAATATAAGGAGTCCTATACTAAAACGCATGGTCATTTTCATCAATTGTGATTCATTCCCCACTTCATTAACTGCTGCGGTAGCAATGGCAATAGATTGTGGCGATACAATTTTAGCTGTCACACCACCAGCAACATTAGCGGCAACCAATAAAGAACCTTTAAGATCAATTTGAGTCGCAACTGATGCTTGGATAGGTGCAAAGAGAACATTATTATTTACAACAGATCCTGTCATAAATACGCCGATCCACCCTAATATCGGAGATAGCAACGGGAAAATAGAACCAGACTTAGAAATACCTTGTCCCATTGCACTACTTAAACCACCGTAAGTTGTCACCTTAGATACTGCTAAAATAAAACAGATTGTAACTACAGAAATCCATAACTCTTTAAACGTAACAACTAATAATTTACCAGCACTTTTAAAATTCATGTTTTTAGCAATAATAATTGTTAAGATTACTGTAATCAAAATGGCTGTACCAGTTTGTGCAATAAAGTTAAATGTCAAAACATTAGGTGTATGGGTAACATCATTCATCGTACCAGGAACATTAAATTTAACAACTAATGAACTGAATAAGCCATCTTTTTCAAATAACTTTTTGAAAAATGATGAACTCCAAATAAGAACAACAAAAGTTAGAATAATGAATGGGCTCCACGCATAAACAATATCCTTCAATGAATGTTTGGTTACAGATGAAGTATTTTCACCTTTATGTAATCTAAAGATATTTTTAGGTTGGATTTTTTTAGATACTAGCGCTAACACTATCATGCTTACTAAACCAGGAATAATATCTGCAAGTGCTGATACATCTAAACTTGTAATAACAAGTTGCAAGAATGTATAAGTAAAAGAAACTATTAAAGTAAGTAGCCAAGTTTCTTTTACACCTTTAAATCCATCAATCATAAACATTAATAGAAATGGTATAAAAAAACTAATAAAATCAAGCGTTAAATTACCAATTAATGCCACTTCCGTTGAAGTAACATTTCCAGATAAACTTAATGTATCAATAATTGATATTGGTATTCCAACTGCTCCGTAGGCACCTGCAGCAGCATTAGCCACCAAACAATACATAGCTGCCTCTAATGGCTTGAATCCCAATTGAGTAAGTAATACAGCACATATCGCAATGGGCACACCAAAACCAGCTGCTCCTTCTAAAAATGCATTAAATACAAAACCAATAAGCAGTAATTGAATACGCTGATCTTGTGAAATACTTGAAATACTATCTTTAACAATATCAAACTGTCCACTCTCAGTTGAAATTTTATATAACCATACAGCCATAATAATAATAAAACCAATAGGAATAATCCCCTGGTAAAAACCTTCCAATACAGCACCGCCAGCAATACTTACTGGAAGTTTAAAAACGACTAAAGCGACTATTATTGTCACTATTAAAGTTGATAGTGCTGCATAAACACCTTTCATTTTAAATACTGTTAAAAATAATAAAAATAAAATGATAGGTACAGCAGCAAAAATTGATGATAAAAACAAATTATTAAATGGATCAAATGAATGTACTAACATTGAACCCCCCATTTCTCAATAAATAATTATTCATACGTTTTGACTTATAAAAAAATTCAAATAAACCAAAATCATCTGAACTCAAGTTTAAAATATATTATATTTTACTGTAAAGTACAACTTATATTTATTATCTATCCCCTTTAATTTCAGTAGTTAACTTAATTAATATTAATTTTTTTATTATAGGCGGAAACCTCAAGATTTTGTATATTTTAAATATTTATATCCATCAATGAAGTCATGGCATTTATTATCCACATTTTTCACACTCGATGCTTTTACTATGTCATTTCAAATCACATTTACTCTTCGCTATTTATTTTTATAACTATTAATAATATTAAATACTGATTTTAGCATACACAACCATATACATTTCTCTTCTTACTACAACAATCTAAAGCTGACAGAATTATCTATCAACTATGTTATTCTCACTAAATAATCCCCTCTCTTTTTCTTACCATCCTTATTTGAAAAGTAAAAAAAGGCCTGCAGTTGATATCAAACATCATTCTACAGGCCTCTATAAAATCTATATCATCATTACAAATCTCTTAATGACTTATATATTAATTGTCATTATTTTTTTACGTCTTCCAAACAATAATAAAGTTCCAAGAACTGCAAATAAAGAACCAAATAAAGTTGCATTACCTTGATCTGTTTGTTGTCCTGTTTCTGGTAATTCTTTTTTAGTAGGAACAGAATTACCATTTGTATTTTTAGGTGATTTAGTAATTGTACCTTTATCTGATGGATAATCCGGAATTGTTACCGCTCCTGTTACACCCTCTTCAGTTGTCGGCGTACCGTGTTCTTTTGTCACTTCATCTGTTGTCGGTTCGTAAGCTTCATTATCTGCATATGCGTACTCCATTTAATTTTTACACATAAAAAATAATAAAGGAACAGTACAACGAAAATGTCTAAATCGAGTAGGAGAGTAATCATTAATTGACCA
>NZ_KV840305.1:0-331 GCF_001839185.1 Staphylococcus sp. HMSC65H10
CTTAATCTCTGTGTTTTAGCTCACCAGTCCTATTCGACAGAGAGCCAAATTTTTCACTTCTTTTTATTAAAATACATCAACGTAATTACAATAGAATATACAAAAAGAAATATCATTATAAACATTGCCATGTAATCATCTTTTCCTATTTACAAATATAGTTAGTTGCTAGCTTTAGGCCTAATTGATTACGTTCTTTTAATAATTGAGATATATCACGATACATAAGTGCTGTA
Source organism: Staphylococcus sp. HMSC65H10 (assembly GCF_001839185.1). Taxonomy (NCBI): domain Bacteria; kingdom Bacillati; phylum Bacillota; class Bacilli; order Caryophanales; family Staphylococcaceae; genus Staphylococcus; species Staphylococcus sp. HMSC65H10. The sequence goes on from NZ_KV840305.1 coordinate 237, forward strand.
AATTATGGTATATAGCTATCAGGCTGTCTCCTCCCTATAACTATTGAAAGTTATAGGGAGCGTTTATTTTTGTGTGACACAAAAATAAACGTAAA
>NZ_KV840306.1:0-125112 GCF_001839185.1 Staphylococcus sp. HMSC65H10
TGGACTGTATTTATGTCCCAGCCCCTTTTTTTATGTCAAATTTAAACTGAAAAAACAATGATGTATTACATAATTTGATTTGAAACAAAGAATTGAAAACTTGAAATTTTACTCATAAAGAATATTAGTTATTACAAAAATAATTAGAAAAATCTATGTAATACAATTCAATGGTGCTATAATCAATAGTGGTTAACTTGAAGGATGGGTCGGATATTTCTGATGTATCATTGAGTGCAGTCAGTGGATGCTTGCAAATATACTAGTCAACTTGAAGTTATAAAATTTAGTAAGTGAAAGTAATAGTGATTTTGTTTATTGAAGGTTATAAAGGAGCCCATTATGTTTAGGAAAAAGAAAAAAGAAATTCAACCATTGGTTACACAAAACAACAACAAAAACTATATTAGTGAGCAGTTTAAAACTATTCGCTCTAACCTACTTTTTTCAAGTATTGATAATGAAATTAAAGCTATAGTAGTAGCATCAGAAAAACCGGAAGCTGGAAAAAGTACAATTGCAGCTAATCTTGCAGTTGTATATGCTCAAGCAGGTTATCAAACGTTACTCATTGATGGAGACATGAGAAAGCCTACCCAACATTTTCATTTCAAAGTAGACAATCAAAATGGTCTTTCATCTTTACTCACACATAACTGCACAATCAATGAAGCAATTAAACAAACTGAAGAAAAAGGATTAGATTTAATGACAGCAGGCCCTGTGCCACCTAATCCGTCTGAATTAATTGTTTCAGAACGATTTACCAATATATTTACATCATTATGTAAATGGTATGATTATATTATTATCGATACACCACCAGTGAACAGCGTCACTGATGCACAAATATTTGCAGAACACGCAGGTTATGCTGTTATGGTAGTGGATGTAGAAGATAATAAAAAAAGGATGTAAAAAAAGCTAAAATGCTCATTGAGAATTCAGGCTCTAAAATATTAGGAGTAATTTTAAATAAAGTTGGATATGAAGATAATAAATATTATGAGTACTAAATAAGATGTATTACAAAAGATCAGTGTATAATCGCTGGTCTTTTTATTTAAGATATAAAGAGATTGAATTTAGTAGCGAGCACTAAAATTAATACTTATAATATAACTATCTTACTAAGTAATCAGAGTTTTCGGTAAAGGTTTTGGAGTGATACCCATGATAGATATGCATAATCATATATTAATTAATTCAGATGATGGACCAAGAGATGAAGAAGCGGCTATTCAATTATTAAGACAAGCTAAAAAAGAAAATGTAACAAAAATTATTGCAACACCTCATTATACTAATAAATACGATAATTCTTTTGATAAAGTAAAGTTAAAAATAAAAAGATTATGTAAATTAAAAGAGGTTAAAGATTTAGGAATTCAAATTTATCCAGGACAAGAGGTAAGAATTCATCAGAATTTAATTGAAGATATTAAATCCGGAAAGGTAAGTGGTTTAAACAAGTCCAGATACTTACTCATTGAGTTTCCTCCTAACGACATTCCTGATTATACGTATCAAATGTTTCAAAATATACAGGAATTAGGTTATATTCCCATCATTGCACATCCTGAACGTAATATCGCTTTGTTGAAAGATATGAGTGTTTTATATCACTTGGTTCAGCAAGGATCATTAAGTCAAATTACTTCAACGTCTTTAATAGGGCATTTTGGTAAAGGAATTCAAGATGTATCGATTGAACTAATGAAATGCAATCTTGCTCATTTTATCGCATCTGATGCGCATGACTTTGAAGCTAGACCTTTTATGATGAAGTCTTTATTTAAAGAAGAAGTGTTATTGGATTTTCGTGAATCTATGATGAAGTTAATCAAGAATGCAGAAGCAATTATTAAAAATGAAGAAATTGATAAGCGTGAACCGCTTGTTCCTGATAGTCAAAAAATTAAAGATAGGATATTTTAAAATAAAGCACTCGAAAACATTTTGTCTTCGAGTGCTTTTAAAGTAAATTGATTATTTTAATTTCACTTTTTCTGAATCGCTTTTCATCGATTGGATGTGATCATAATCTGGTGTTGCATATAATGTTTTTTGATTATCGTACGTTACAAAGCCTGGTTTTGCACCTGATGGTTTGTGTACGTTTTTGATATCCGTGTAATCTACTGGAATTTGACCAGAGTTTCCTGCTTTAGAGAAGTAGGCTGCTAACATTGCAGCTTCTTCTATTGTTTTATCGCTTGGTTCATCTTCAAAAATGACTACGTGAGAACCAGGAATATCTTTTGTATGGAACCATAAATGGTGCTTACGTGCTTTTTTATTTGTTAGATAATCGTTTTGTTTGTTGTTTTTACCTACATAAATAGTTGCGCCATCTGTAGAAAGGTAAGTTTGCAACTGCATTTGCGGTTGTTTCTTTTTCTTACGATTTTGACGTTGTTTCATAAAGCCTTGTTCTGCAAGTTCTTCACGGATTTCGTCAATATCTTCTACAGTGATATGAGCCAACTGTTGCTCAATGGATTCAAAGTATGTGATGTTTTCTTCTGTGAGTTGTATTTGATGTTCAAGTTCATGTTCACGTGTTTTTAAACGGTTATATTGCTTATAGTAATATTGCGCATTCAGTGAAGGTGATTTAGTCGGATCTAATTTAATCGTCACTTCTTCATCTGTATAGTAATTTTCTGTCGTTAATGTTTCATCGCCTTGTTTAATGCGATAAATGTTTGCGGTGATGAGCTCACCATATAACTGCATATCTTCTTTTGATTGCGTACCTTCATACTCAGCGTTTAATTTAACGAGTTTGTTTCGATTCTTTTGAAGTTGTTGTTGGACAAAACGAACTAAATCATTCGCACGTTGTTTAACACGTTCACGTTCGCCACGCGCATCATAGAAACGGTCTAATAACTCATCAAGTGATTCATAAGTCACACTGTCATCATCAAACTGTTTTAAACGCATGAAGTAATAATCTTCTTTACCTGTTTCATGGTTTTTATGGAAGATCGGAACAGGCTTAAGTTTAGTTTCTTCCATAACTTCATCGAATGCTGCAGGTAATGTTTCAGTAGTCATAAATTGACGACGTTCTGTAATTTCTTTTGTAATGAGTGGACTGAAACCTTCGAAAGTTTGTAAGAGTTGTCTCGCAATATTACCTTGATTGAAATCTATATATTTTAATACGTCTTGACCTGAAACTTCATACGGATTGATTTTATTTTGTGTAGGTGGTGCTTCATATTGGAATCCTGGCATAACGGTACGATATTGGTTTGTGTTTGGTGTTAAATGTTTGAAACCTTCGATAATCTTGCGATTATCATCCACAAGTATTAAGTTACTGTGTTTACCCATAATTTCTAAGATAACGGTACGATATATTTTATCACCGAGTTCATCTGTGCTTTGAACATCGATTTCGATACGACGGTCATTATCAATTTGACGAATTGCTTGTATAATTCCGCCGTCTAAGTGTTTACGAAAGACACGGTTAAACATTGGCGGTTCAAATGGGTTATCATATTTCTTTTTCGTAATATGCATGCGAGAGAAATTAGAATGGATAGATAACAGTAATGAATGATTTTTACGATTCTGACGAATGACCATTATAATTGTATCGTTATCAGGTTGGTTAATTTTATGAATACGTCCACCTTCAAGAAAGGACAATTCTTCTACCATTTTCTTTGTGAATAGGCCATCAAATGCCATAATTATCAGCTACCTTTTTATTTTCGTTCTTGTACTACGTTCTTATTATTGTACCATGTGAATATGGTAAACTTCCAAATTAAGATTTTATCTATTGGCATCTATACAATTTTATTTAGAATATGGTATCATTATATAATACAACAATAGCTTAGAGAGGTCGTAAGGCATGGATAATGAAAAAGGTTTACTAATTGTCTTATCAGGTCCATCTGGAGTCGGAAAAGGTACGGTCCGCAAAGAAATATTTGATGATCCGAAAACATCATACAAATATTCAATTTCAATGACGACACGTGAAATGCGTGAAGGTGAACAAGATGGTGTTGATTATTTTTTCAAGACAAAACGAGAGTTTGAGCAACTTATCGCACAAGATCAATTTATTGAGTATGCAGAATATGTAGGTAACTACTACGGTACACCTGTACAGTATGTGAAAGACACTATGGATGAAGGCTATGATGTCTTCTTAGAAATCGAAGTTGAAGGTGCGAAACAAGTACGCAAGAAATTCCCTGATGCATTATTTATCTTCCTAGCACCGCCAAGTTTAGACCACTTAAGAGAGCGTTTAGTCGGCCGCGGTACAGAATCAGACGAAAAGATTCAAAGTCGTGTGAAAGAAGCACGTAAAGAAGTGGAAATGATGAATCTTTATGACTACGTTGTGGTAAACGATGAAGTAGAACTTGCTAAAGAACGTATTCAAGCAATCGTTGCAGCCGAACATCTAAAACGCGAACGTATAGAAGCAAAGTATAGAAAAATGATATTGGAGGCCAAAAAATAATGTTATACCCACCGCTTAATCAATTAACTTCAAAAGTAAAATCAAAATATTTAATCGCAACAGTGGCAGCCAAACGCGCACGTGAATTATATGACAAAAAAGACACTGCGTTATTAGAAAAATATCACTCAGTTAAAACAGTTGGAGAAGCTCTAGAAGAGATTGCCGATGGCAAAATCACTCCAATCGAACCAGAATTAAACGAAAGTGAATTCGAAACAAAAGACTGAGTTTAAAGTGATTATATAAATTGAAAACAACCTTTAAGGCAAAAAACTGCTTTAAAGGTTGTTTTTCATTTAATAAGACATCTTCAATTGCTCCATAGAACGTTCTAACTGATCAAAATCTATAATACGTGCTTGTCTATGAAATTCTCTTCCATTATTAAAAAGAATGACGACAGGCGCAGTAAAGAGTGAGAGTTGACCAGCAGCTTCAGGAATATCATTTACAATAATTTGTGCTGCAGGTATTTCTAACTGATTTACTAATTTTTCTACTCTAGGTTGGTCTGCATGGCAGACTGAGCAACCATTCGCCATGACATATAATAAGAATTTATTTTCTGATTCAATGCGTTGTGTAATATCATCATATTGCTTTAAAGTCTCCATCTTCAAACCTTCTTTCTATTGTCTGTATCGAAAGCTATCATACGCGGATAGAGGTAGAGAATCAACTTTATTGCTTTGCAAAGCAAAGGACTTTTTTGACCTAGAGTGTTAAAATATAAAATGATTGATGAATTATGAGACCATTTCATTTGGACTCATTTTTTAATATTAAGCCGTATACATAAAGAGAGAATAAACTTGGAGGCAAAGATTGCGATGAAGAATATTTTATTAGCAGTATCGGGTGGTATTGCAGCTTATAAAGCGATTGATTTAACAAGTAAATTAACACAAGCAGGGTATGACGTACGTGTAATGCTGACTGAACATGCACAAGAGTTTGTGACACCGCTTGCTTTCCAAGCAATCAGTCGTAATCCTGTATACACGAGTACATTTAAAGAAGAAAATCCAGCTGAAATTCAACATATAGCGTTAGGTGATTGGGCAGACGCAGTGATTATTGCGCCAGCAACTGCCAATATTATCGGTAAATTAGCAAACGGTATTGCTGACGATATGATTACTTCAACTTTATTAGCGACGACTGTTCCTAAATTTGTTGCTCCTGCTATGAATGTGCATATGTATGAAAATCCAAGAGTACAAGCAAACATGCAAGTATTGACTGAAGATGGATATCATTTCGCCGAACCTGGTGAAGGCTTTTTAGCCTGCGGCTATGTAGCGAAGGGCCGTATGATGGAACCATTGGATATCATGGCATTCATGCGCCAAACGATGGAACAAAATAATAATCAATCAGTCATCAATGAGAGTGATTGGTTCAATGGTAAACATGCCTTAGTTACAGCAGGACCGACGGTCGAAGTTATTGATCCTGTACGTTTTGTGTCTAATAGAGCATCAGGAAAAATGGGATATGCACTTGCTGATGCATTACAAAAGAGAGGCGCTAAAGTAACTTTAGTGAGTGGTCCAACAAGCTTAACGCCACCAGAAAATGTGGACTTTGTACCTGTAACTAGTGCGGAAGATATGTTTAACGCAGTAGTTGAACGTTTTGATGCTCAGGACTTTGTCTTTAAAACGGCTGCAGTTTCAGATTACAAACCATCAGAAAAACTGGAACATAAAATGAAAAAACAAGATGGAGATTTAACCATTTCATTTACACGAACTAAAGATATATTGAAATATTTAGGTGAGCATAAATCGCATCAAAAATTAATTGGCTTTGCAGCTGAAACACAAGATATTGAAAAATATGCAAAAGCTAAATTAGAGAAAAAGAATGCAGATGTGATTATTGCGAATAACGTAGGAGACACATCTATCGGTTTCAGTTCTGATGATAATGAAGTCACATTATACTTCAAAAATGACGAAGCAGTTAATATAGAGAAAGGTAAGAAACAGCAGCTTGCTGGAAGAATCTTAGAAGAATTAGAACGTAGGTGGAAATAATGTATGCAAAGGTAATTGTAGATGTCCCAGCTAAAAACGTAGACTTTACCTTTGACTATAAAATACCAGAGCGACTCGTACCCATTATTCAAGTTGGTGTACGAGTCGTTGTACCCTTTGGGTACAGAACCATTCAAGGGTATGTTATGGAAATAGCTGAGGAACCAGATCCAGAACTAGATTTATCTAAACTAAAAGAAATCCAAGAAATTCAAGATATCAAACCAGAACTGACACCTGAATTAGTTGATTTAAGCGCTTGGTATGGTAAATATCATGTCACGAAACGTATTTCTATTTTAGAAGCCATGTTACCAAGTGCTATTAAAGCAAGATATACCAAAGTATTTGAAATTGTAGAAGATGAATCAATACCAGATGACATTTTAAAACGCTTTAATAAAGAAGGACATTATGCTTATAAAGCTGCTCAACAAAATGGTGATTTAAAACATTTAGTTCCTTTATTAGAAGAAGGTATCGTTAGAGAAGAAACGTTACTGTCTCAAAATACAAAGAAAAAAACACAACGTGCAATACGAATAAGAGATGATCATCAACCAGATGAAGTTTTAGCAATGTTAGAACGACACCCTAAACAATATGATGTTTATGCATACTTGCTAGATGCACAAAATAGAGATGTTCCTTTAAAAGAACTTGAAGAAGTAGGGTTATCAGCTTCAAGTGCTAAAACATTGGAACGTAATGGTTTTGTAGAGAAGTATGATGCTATAGTAGAACGTGACCCATATGCATCAAGAGTATTTGAACAAGAAGAAAAACGACAACTCACTCCAAGCCAACAAATCGCTTACGATGAGATTAAAAAGGTTATTGATGAAGAAAAACAAGAAACATTCTTACTACATGGTGTAACAGGTTCTGGTAAAACTGAAGTTTATCTTCAAACGATAGAAGCTGTTCTAGAAAAAAATCAACAGGCTATGATGTTAGTTCCAGAAATTGCTTTAACACCACAAATGGTTTTACGTTTTAAACGTAGATTTGGTGATGAAGTTGCAGTATTGCATTCTGGTCTTTCAAAAGGCGAACGTTATGATGAGTGGCAAAAAATACGTGACGGACGCGCACGCGTAAGTGTAGGCGCGCGTTCTAGTGTTTTTGCACCATTTAAAAATCTAGGTATGATTATTATTGATGAAGAACATGAGGCAACATACAAACAAGAAGATTATCCGCGTTATCATGCGAAAGAGATTGCGTTATGGCGCGCAAAATATCATCAATGTCCATTAATTTTAGGTAGTGCGACACCAAGTCTTGAATCATATGCACGTGCTGAAAAGGGTGTTTATCACTTATTAAGCTTACCTGATCGTGTGAATAATCAACCATTACCTGAAATTGATATTGTAGATATGCGTGAAGAATTAGCGAATGGTAACCGGTCAATGTTTTCGACAGAATTACGAGAAGCAATTCAAGACCGTTTATCTCGCAATGAACAAATTGTACTGTTCCTAAATCAACGTGGTTATTCTTCATTTATATTATGTCGAGACTGTGGTCATGTACCGCAATGTCCAAACTGCGATATTTCATTGACCTACCATAAATCTAGCGACAAATTGAAATGTCACTATTGTGGTTATGAAGAAACACCGCCTAATAAATGTCCAAACTGCGAAAGTGAACACATTCGTCAAATGGGAACTGGTACACAACGTGTGGAAGAACTGTTAAATCGTGAATTTGAAAATGCGAAGATTATTCGTATGGATGCAGATACAACATCACGAAAAGGCGCACATGAGAAGCTATTGAATGATTTCGGAGAAGGTAAAGGGGATATTCTGCTCGGTACTCAAATGATTGCGAAAGGGTTGGATTTCCCAAATATTACACTTGTCGGTGTGTTAAACGCTGATACTATGTTGAACTTACCAGATTTTCGTTCCAGTGAAAGAACTTTCCAATTATTGACTCAAGTAGCAGGGCGTGCAGGACGTCATGAAAAAGAAGGGAAGGTTATTATTCAAACCTATAACCCTGATCATTATGCGATACAAGATGTCCAGCTTAATGATTATTTATCGTTCTATCATAAAGAAATGAAATACAGACAAATTGGTAAGTATCCACCATATTATTTCTTGATTAACTTTACGATTTCTCACCAAAATATGAAAGAAGTTATGCAAGCAGCGGCACATGTTCATAAAATATTATTACAACACCTCACGGATCGAGCTTTGATTTTAGGACCATCACCAGCAGCTATCGCTAGAATTAATAGAGAATTTCGTTTCCAAGTTCTAGTCAAATACAAAAGTGAACCCGAATTACACAAAGCACTTCAATATTTAGATGATTACTATCATGAACGCTATCAAAAAGATAAGCTTTCATTAAAGATAGACATAAACCCTTATGTCATGATGTAGAGAATAAAATAGCATAAAATCAAGGATAAGTGATGATTTAGGAAGTATTAGATGCTTTTTAGATTGTCACTTATCTTTTTATTTTCAGCCAACATCAATGTATAAGTGTAACACTTTTTGAAAGTTCTTTATTATTGCGTGCTATACAAAAAGTGGGGTAAAATAAATCAAATTATAAATGCTTATCTGCTTACGAACTTCATATAGATATACGATTAAGGATTCTTTATGAGACACCATACTTTTAAAAGTAAGCAGTTTATCAAAGCTATAATTAATTTTCAAAAGGGGATGATGAAACGATGAAAATAGCAATCATTAGCGCAACGGGTAAACAAGGAACAATCTTAACTGAAAAAGCATTAGAGAGAAACCATGAAGTTACTGCGTTTGTCAGAAATCATAATAAATTACAATTTGATGTTCCATATGTAGAAAAAGATATATTAGATATTACTCGTGAAGATTTAGAAGGTTTTGATGCAGTATTCGTCGCATTTGGCGCACCAAGAGGAAAAGAAGAGTTATATATTCAAATGACTAATCATCTTATTAATATTTTAGACGGTATAGATGTAAAACTGATGTTTGTTGGTGGAACAGGTAGATTGTATATAGATGACAGTAAAACAACAAGAGTGGCGGATAATCCAAATATCCCAGAGGCTGTAAAAGAATCAGCTATAAAAATGGCTGAAGCTTATGATATTCTATCAGCGCAAGACAAACTAAAAGACTGGACGTTTGTAAGTCCTGCAAGCATGTTTGATTTTAATGGTCCAGAAACCAACGATTATAAATTGGGTACTGATACAATTATTTATAACTCAAGAAATAAATCTTATGTATCGTACAGTGATTTCAGTAACGTATTTATAGATGAAGCTGAAAATGATCAATATCCAAACCAAGGTATCACAGTAGTTTCTGATTAACTGATAATAAAAAGTAACCTCATTAAAAGCAATTTAACTTTCTATTGCTTTTAATGAGGATTTATTATTAAGAATGCACTAACTTGTACAGGTGTATATATTTTATATAGGTAACTATAAGTTAATATCCCTTTTTTGATATTGTAATGATTATTTTCATGTATAATAAGGAATCAAGGAGTGATTTTATGATTCTGCTCAAAACGTTTATCATAGCATTTTCAGTTTTCACATTTTTATCTGCGATATTAATGTTAGCACGTAATCCGAAAACACCTAAAATTACAATGATCCTCTTAATAGTAGGAAGCTTATTGTTAGATATTGGAGCTTTAATTGCTAATTTCATACCAGCTCTAATTCTTTTAATCATTGGGTTTGCGATGATCCAAGTAGGCATAGGTATCTATCAAAAGAGAACTTTTGGGAAAATCATCTTTTTAGCACAAAGTGTAAGGTTCATTGTAAGCATATTTGTTATTGTTTTCTTTATTATTTTACAATAGTTTAAAGCATCTACTAAGAAATCTTGGTAGGTGCTTTTTTTAGGAACTATGTCTATAAACCGACATGACCGACACGCGCTGGAAATCTTGGTAGGTGCTTTTTTTAGGAACTATGTCCTATAAAAATCAACTTTTGGCCTTCTCATCAATTGTTATAATTTTGTAGGTTATATTAAAAATTATTACAATCTGATTTTGATTGTAAAAATATTTAAAATTTGTTTCAAAACCGTCATGTTATCCTATATAATGTAAAATATACGTTAAGTAATATGTAATATACATACTTGGAGGTTACTATGGAAAAGAAAATTGATTTAAGTAGTTTTTTAACCGCACTAAAGAAAAACTTGAAGATACTACTAATAATTCCTTTTAGTTTTCTAGTTATAGGAATTTTAGTGAGTATCTTATTTATGCAGCCTAAATATGCAGCAACATCACAAGTTTTGGTGAATCAAAAAGAACCAAATAATGAAATGATGGCTCAACAAGTTCAATCCAATATTCAACTTGTTAAAACATACTCAGAAATTATTAAAAGTCCAAGAATTTTAGACAAGGTTTCAAAAGAATTGAATGGTAAATATTCTGAAAAAGAGCTCTCAAACATGCTCACTGTAAATAACCAAGCTGAATCACAAATCATGAATATTAATATTGAGAGTAAGAATAAAAAAGACGCAGCAAAAGTAGCTAACACTATTACAAAAGTATTTAGTAAAGATGCAAGCAAAATTATGAATATCGATAATGTATCTACTCTATCGAAAGCAGAAACAGCAAAGAAAGTGTCACCTAAACCTGTTGCTAATGGAATTATTGGATTAATTTTAGGTTTAGTAATTGCTTTAGTTGTAATTATGATTAAGGAATTATTTGACAGAAGAATTAAAACTGAAAAAGAAGTTGAAGAAATATTAGGGTTACCAGTTCTAGGTTCTATCTCAGACTTTAGCAAGAAAAAATAGGGAGGAATATATATGGCTAAAAATAAAGAAATTACAGAAAATCCATTGATAACATTTGATAATCCAAGATCTGTAACTAGTGAAAAATTTAGAGGAATAAGAACAAATATTATGTTTTCGACTGCTGATAATGACATTAAATCTATTGTATTTACGTCAGAAAAACCTTCAGCAGGTAAATCACTGGTTTCTGCAAATGTTGCAGTTACATATGCACAAGCTGGCTATAAAACATTAATAATTGATGGTGATATGAGAAAACCAACACAGCATTATATTTTTAATACTTCAAATGTTGACGGATTTTCAAATTTAATTATTAATCAATCTTATTTGGGTAAAGCTATTGAAAATACTGAAGTTGAAGGTTTGGACTTATTAACTTCTGGACCAATACCGCCAAATCCATCGGAGTTAATTGGATCTTCTCAATGTCAAAGTGTTTTGGAAGAATTATACGAAATATATGACATTATTATTATCGATACACCACCTGTTAATACAGTAACAGACGCTCAACTTTTTGCTGAAATCAGTGGATATGTTGCAATGGTTGTAGATGTTAAGAAAAATGATAGAAATGCTGTCAAAAAAGCAAAAGAATTAATTGAAAAAGCTGGTGCAAAAGTTTTAGGAGTAATATTAAATAAAACCACGCCGGATAAATCTTCAAGTTATTATGCGTACTATGGAGAAGAAAAAAATGATTGATATGCACAACCATATAATTCCAAATGTAGATGATGGACCTCAAGACAAACAAGAAATGATTGCCTTATTAAAACAAGCAGCAGATCAGAATATAAAAGGAGTTGTTGCTACTCCACATCATTTGCATTATAAATATAACAATGATTTTGATACTATTCAGAAACTGGTTGACGAGATAAATAATAGCGAGGAAATCAAGAGTTTAGGTGTAACTATTTATCCTGGGCAAGAAGTGAGGATTACAGATGAAATACTGAATCATTTAGATAATGGCAAAATAAAAGGAATTAATAATACAAAGTATTTATTAATTGAATTGCCTTCAAATAGAGTTCCAGCATTTACTCAAAGTATTATTTATGAGATTCAAACAAGAGGGTATATACCTATAATCGCTCATCCAGAAAGAAACAAAGAAATATCTCAGAATATCAACATTTTGTATGGGTTAGTTAGTATTGGTGCATTAAGTCAAGTAACAGCATCTTCACTGACAGGTAAATTTGGCAAAAACATACAAAAATTATCTTTTCAAATGATTGAAAACAATTTAGTACATTTCATAGCATCTGATGCACATAATTCTCAGAATAGACCTTTTGATCTGAAAGAGATAATTACAAATAAAAAATTAAAAAAACATTCTAAAACTCTAGATAAACTGTTTCAAAACAGTGAGTTGATGATAAAGGATCATCTGATTAAAGCAAAAAGACCGATTGAGTTCAAAAAGAAGAAATTTCTAAGCATATTTTAATAAAAATTATGCTTAGAAAAACAATAGTAATAAAAGAGGTCAAAATATATGGATTTTAAGATAAAATTTATTAATGGTTTTAATATAGTATTATTAGGATTAACAACACTTTTTCTAATAGGATTCGCATATGATTCAGTGGGTTATCAATATTCTGTGATTATGCTTGCTATATGTGTATTAATTACTATTTATACACTATATAAAAAGCAAGACGGTTTCTTGTTAGTTTATCTATTATATTTATTTTTAACTAATATAGGAATTTACTTTACGGATGTTTTTGTTGATAATCCTTTTACTGAATATCACGGAGATTTATCTTGGTATTATTCTGATTTTAAATTAGTATTTGTTATTGCTATGTCAGGAGTGCTTTTATTTACAATACTTTGTACTATTCTAAGCACAGTACCTAAAAATCTAAATAATAATAAGTTAAATATCGAAAATAAAGGAAATCCAACATTTTTTTATGCGGGCATATTTTTTGTGGTAGCTTTTACCCTTTTGTTTTTGTTTTACATAGCATCCGGTAAATTATCGATAACAACATATGGAGATTTTGTGAGTAGTATACAAGAGTTGCCATTTTATGCTTATGGCGTTTTCATATTTTCTCTAGGAGTTTCTTTTATTTATGCTAATGTGCAAAAGAAAAATTTGGTGAAAGTTTCATTAATCTTGTTACCACAAGTGTTTCTATTTTTTATAACTGGTAATCGAGGAGAAGTCTTCTTCCCACTCTTATCAGCACTAGGTGTTTTAATTGTACGTGGTTTCAAAGTTAAATGGTGGTTAAATTTAATGATTCTTCTGATATTATTTATTTTAATACCATTAATTAAAATATCTAGAAATTTACAAAACTTCTCATTTTCAGACTTGAATATTAATTGGTTTAGTTCAATTGTAGAAATTGGTTATACTTTGCGTCCATTAGGGTTTATAGCATTGTGGATTGATAGTGGGGAGAAGTTAGCATATGGAGAAAGTTATTTTGCTCCAATCCAAAGATTTTTCTCAAGATTTATTCCTTCTATTGAACCTATTAATTATGAGATAGCAGGATATGGTTTTAGATACAGAATGCCAGGTATGGGAATGAATGTATTAGGAGAAGCATTTTATAATGGCGCTTGGGTAGCACTAATTTTAGTAGTTAGTATTATTGTATTTATATGTTGGATTTTCAGTAGGTCAAACAGTTATATCAAGCTATCAATTGTAACTGGTATTGTTTCTATATTTATAAATAATATTAGAAACGCATTTTCTTTTGTGCCAGGTTATATTATTTTGACCTTAATTATTTCAATAGTGCTTATTTTTATAAATGAGTACTTCAATAATACTAGCAAGGATAGATACGATGAAAATTAATTTTGTATATTCTTTAGTTGCAAATGTATATTCAGCATTATGCAAGTTTTTAATTTTACTTACTATTATAAGACTCGGAACTCCAATTGAAGTTGGACGCTATAATTATGCCTTAGTGTTATCAGCTCCTGTATTTCTTTTAGCATCACTGAAAATCAGATCAATTATAGTCACTAATGACGAATACAAAGTCAACCATTTTTTTAACGCTATTATATTAATTAACACATTCTTTTTTACTGTATTTATATGTATAGTATCACTATTATCGAACGCAAACGAAACGATTATTATTTTAGTAGTATCACTAATAAAATTTTTAGATAATATTAAAGAAGTATCATACGGAGTATATCAAAAAGATGAACAGTTAAAAATTCAAAGCGTTTCTATGATTATGTACTTCACTTTAAGTTTAGTATCATTTTATTTATCTTTCTATATCACTTCAGATCTTTTGATTTCATTAACCTTATCGTTATTAAGTGGATTGCTAACCTTTTTTATATTTGACATACCTGTTATGAAGAAAAAATTTAAAGTATTTCTAAAATTAACATTAAGCATGTCAGTATCTAAAAAAATTATGTTTCTTGCTTTGCCACTTTCAATTTCATCTGCAATAGGCTCATTAAATACTGGTTTGCCGAGAGTATTTTTGAAAGAATTTTTTAATGAATATGCACTTGGTATTTTTTCAGCAATTGCGTATTTATTAGTAGTAGGTACATTATTGGCCAATTCATTAAGTCAAGTATTCTTACCAAGACTTCGGAAATTATTTAAAAATAATAAAATAACCGATTTTGTAAATCTTACAAAAAAAATGGTGTTAATAGGAACAGCGGTAGGTATATTTTCAGTTATAGCTAGCACATTTTTAGGTAGATTTGTTTTAAAGATATTTTTTGGTGCCGAGTATGCTAATCAAAATGAAGTGTTGATAATACTTTCATTTGGATTGTTGTTTATTTTGAGCGGAGTCTTTTTAGGCACTTCAATAGTTGCAACCGGAAATTATAAAGTTAATTATAAAATATCTGTGATTACATTATTGAGTATTATAATATTCAGCGTGTCTTTTATTCCGGTATGGGGATTGATAGGGACAGCTTATACTATCACATGCTCACAACTTGTTGCGTTTTTAAGTTATTTGTACTTTTATAACAAGGAAATGAAAAAATGGAATCACAATACAAAGATGTAAATTGTTATAATTTAAAAAAGAACAGGGTGATAAAATGCAAGTTATACACATATTTCATAGATTGAATAGAGGTGGGGCTGAATTAAGAACATTAGAAATGATGGAAAAATTGCAAGGAAAATACAAATTCCATATATGTATAATTTCTGGTAAAAAAGGTAGTTTGGATAATGCATTTGAAGAAATAGGTGTCAAATTACATTACCTTAAAATGAACACACCATTGTTTCCATTTTCTTTTTTTAAATTATTAAAAAAAGAAAACATTGATGTATTGCATAGTCATATCTTATTTATGAGTGGCTATTTGCAAATTATTGCAGTTGCGGCGAATGTAAAAGGAAGAATAAGCCACTTTAGAACATCAAAAGATCGTAAAGAAGAAAATAGTAGGCTAAGAAAAATAAGAAATAAGTTTTTAAAATGTCTGTTAGAAGTTAGTAGTACTGATTTATTATATGTGAGTAAAGTCGCGAAAGATAACTTATTTAAATTGAAATTGTTTCCTAGAAAACACAAAGTGGTATATAACGGTTTTGATAGTTTACAACATTCAGATATAAAAGTATCTGAGACTTTTGTTAATGTAGGAAGATTCATGGAAAGTAAAAATCAAATTTTCTTGTTGCATGTAATAGATGTGCTGAAACATAGTTATAACAAAAATATAGTTATAACATTTTTAGGAAATAATAAAACAGAATACGGACAAAGGTTTTGTGAAGTTGTTCAAAACTATCAGTTACAAGAAAATGTGGTTATCAAAGGTGAAGTTGGGAATCCAAATGAATATTTAAGTTCATCTGAATACTTTGTCTTTCCGTCGTTATTAGAAGGTTTGCCGGGAGCACTTATAGAAGCACATCTTAATAAATGTATTGTTTTGACATCTAATATTCCTGAGAATAAAGAAGTGAATTCGTATTTTGAAGAGTCGTCATTTAATTTGGAAATTGATGCAAACAAATGGGCTTATACTATAAATCAACTTATTGATAACAATAACGAAAAACTAACAAGATTTTCAGGTGGAAATCCATTCAGTATGGAAAAATTAATCGAAAATATTAGTTCAATATATAATAAATATAAATAGGTGGTGAAAAAATGAAACTCACTTTTATACACGATTTCCCCGCACAATATAGTCAAATAAATCGTGAATATTATTCAGCTGGTTTTAACTATAAAATTTGGCAAAGATATTTATCTGTGTTTGATAGCATGATAATTGTTTCAAGGGTTGTTCAAAATGTATCAACCCAAAATAAGAATATATCATCAGGTGAACGTGTTCGTTTCAAACCAATTGAAAAATATAAGTCAATCCCTTCTTTATTATTACACTCAAAAGAAATTCGTAGTCAAATAGAAGAAGTTATTAAGGAATCTGAAGCTATTTTAATTAGAGTTCCATCAGTCCTAGGATTTATCGCGGCTGATGTGTGTCGAAAATTAAGAAAACCATATATGGTAGAAGTGGTTGGTGCCGCATTTGATGCTTATTGGTACTACGGCAATATGAAAGGAAAAATGCTTGCACCTATTATTGAAAAATTACAGCAAAAAACAGTTCGTCATGCTTCAGTAGCAATATATGTGACAAGTAATTATTTACAAAGCAAGTATAAAACTGATGGGAAAGCCTTTAATGGTATTTCGAATGTCGAAATTTTTGAAAATGATATCGATGGAAAAATAAATAATCCCGATAGTGAAGATAAAGTTAAAATTGGCTTAGTAGGTTCTACTTATACAAAATATAAAGGACATATAACCGCTTTAAAAGCACTTGAGATATTGAAAAAAAAGTATGGAGAAAGTTTGCAAATGGAATTTGTAGGTCAAGGCTTATCCAAACGCATCTCACAATTTATTGAAAAACATAACCTTAAAGATAATGTTCTTTATAGAGGTGTTATTTATGATAGAGAGTTGTTAGATGATTGGTATAAGAGCTTAACACTATATATACAACCTAGTTTAACAGAAGGCCATTGCAGATCAATCGTCGAAGCAATTAGTAAGGGTGTACCAACATTAGCTTCGAGTGTTGGTGGTAATGAAGATAGCGTTAGTAGAAAATATTTGTTTAAAGCAGAAAATTCACGAGAACTTGCAAGTTTAATAGACATGTTATTGAATGATAAACGCGAAAAAGAAAAGAATATAAAACAAAATACTACTAACATTTTACGTTATGACAAAAATAAAGTACAAGTTATGAGAGAAGAAGCTTTAAAAGACTTTAAACTGAAATTGGAGGATAAATAATGAAAGTTTTAATTACAGGTGCAGCTGGCTTTATAGGCTCACACTTAGCTAAGAAGTTAATTTCACAAGGCCATGAAATTATTGGAGTTGATAATATCAATGATTACTATGATCCAAAGTTAAAAGAAGACAGATTGAAGTCAATCGGCCATAATAATTTCACATTTTACAAAGTAACTTTGGAAGATGCAGATAAGTTAGAAGAAATATTTAAAGAACAACACCCTGATGTTGTTGTTAACTTAGCTGCACAAGCAGGTGTAAGATATAGCTTGGAAAACCCAAGAGCTTACATTGATTCGAATATTGTAGGATTTGTTAACATTCTTGAATGTTGCAGACACTACGATGTTAAACATTTAATTTATGCTTCATCTAGTTCTGTATATGGCGCAAACACATCTAAGCCATTCTCAACTTCAGACAACATAGATCATCCTCTAAGTTTATATGCCGCAACTAAGAAATCCAATGAACTTATGGCTCACACATATAGCCACTTATATAACTTACCTACAACAGGATTAAGATTCTTCACAGTGTATGGCCCTTGGGGCAGACCTGATATGGCACTTTTCAAATTTACAAAAGCAATCGTTAATGATGAAACTATTGATGTATATAATCACGGTAATATGATGAGAGACTTTACTTACGTAGACGATATTGTAGAATCAATTAGTCGATTGGTTAAACGCCCGGCTAAACCAAATCCAGAGTGGAGTGGAGCTAATCCAGATCCAAGTTCTTCATATGCTCCGTACAAAATTTATAATATCGGCAATAATAGCCCAGTAAGATTAATGGAATTTGTGGAAGCAATTGAAAATAAATTGAATAAAACAGCTAAGAAAAATTATATGGATTTACAACCAGGCGATGTTCCAGAAACGTATGCAAATGTTGATGATTTATTCCGTGATATTGATTTCAAACCAGAAACAACAATCCAAGATGGCGTAAATAAATTTATTGATTGGTATTTAGATTATTATTCTATTAAGTAAGGGAAGATTGTAATGTTAGAATTCATATATAATCATTCACCAATTTGGTTTCAAAACATAATGGTGTCTGTAAAAGGTAAACAATTCATTAAACAAAGATATACAGAGGAATATTATAATGAATTAGAAAAACTTCGTAATACAGAAGATAAATTTGCATTACAGCAAGAACGACTAAATGAATTTTACAAATACGTAAGAGTAAACAGTAAATATTTTAAGCATATATTTCCTGACTTAGGTAGAGATATAACTCTAGAGGATTTAAAAACTTTATCAACTATGGATAAAGAAACAATTAGGAATCATATTGATGAAATGGTTACACGTAAAGAAAAGTTAATTCCTATGAAAACCGGAGGTTCAACAGGAAAAAGTTTAATTTATTATACACACCCAATCGATATGTCTCGTAAAATAGCATTTCTTGATTATTTTAAAGAACAACATGGTGTATTCAAGGGTATGAGACGAGTCAGTGTAGGTGGCAGAATTTTAGTGCCAAACAGTCAAAAGAAAAAAGTATTCTGGCGTTATAATAAACCCTTAAACCAACTAATGATTTCTGCGTATCATGCAGATGGAGAAAACTTAAAGTATTACATCAAAAAGTTAAATAAGTTTAAACCACAAACTCTAGATGGATACACCACTGTATTGCATAGAATTGCACAATATATCAACAAACATGATATTCGATTGAAATTCAAACCAATCGCAATATTCCCGACAGCAGAAGCGTTAACAGATGAAATGAAAATGGATATTGAAAAAGCTTTTAATTGTCCAGTTAGAAACCAATATGCATCTTCTGAAGGTGCACCTTTTATTACAGAAAATACAAAAGGTGAACTTGAAATTAATCCTGCAACAGGCGTGTTTGAATTAGAGCATTTAGAGGGAAATATTTATGAATTAGTAGTCACTGGTTTTTATACTACGACTACACCATTGATTAGATATAAAATCGGTGATTCAGTTGAATTGTTTGAACCGTTAGATGCAAATTACAAGCAAAGTGATATTAAAATAAAAAGAATTATTGGCAGAAACAATGACTTTTTAATGTCTAATGAACGCGGTATTGTTACTAATGTGAATTTATCAACTGTAGTTAGAGAAGCAGGAAAAGACATCGTTCAATCACAATTTGTACAAAATCAATTGGATGAAATTATAGTGAATTTGGTTGTAGAGAAAGATACTAATAAAAATGCATTAGAAAAAATCTTAACTGAAAAACTCAGTACGAGATTTGGAGATACTACTCAATTTAAATTTAATTACTTCAGTGAAATACCAAAAACATCAGGTGGAAAAACTAGATTCACCATCAATAACTTAGAGAAATAGAAAAGGGGAATTGTTTTGGAAAGAAATATAGCAGTTGTTGGATTAGGATATGTAGGCTTACCGGTAGCGGTAGCATTTGGAAAAAAGAATTCAGTAATAGGATTTGATATTAATCCGACAAGAATTAAAGAGTTAAAAGAAAATCACGATAGAACAAACGAAGTAACAACTGAAGATTTAAAAGTATCAGATGTTGAATTTACAGATAGTATTGATACTTTAAGTCAAGCTGATTTTATTATTGTAGCGGTACCAACCCCAATCAATAAACATAATCAACCTGATTTAACACCATTAATCAGCGCAAGTAAAACTGTAGGTAAAGCATTGAAAAAAGGCACGATTGTTGTATTTGAATCTACAGTATATCCTGGCGCAACTGAAGAAGAATGTGTACCAGTTCTTGAAGAGAATTCAGGTTTAAAAGCTGGAGAAGACTTCTTTGTGGGTTATTCACCAGAACGTATTAATCCAGGAGATAAAGAACATACATTTGAAACAATCACTAAAGTTGTTTCTGGACAAACACCTGAGGTATTAGATATTGTTGCTGATGTTTATGGATCAGTTGTTAAAGCTGGTGTTCATAAAGCACCATCTATCAAGGTTGCAGAAGCAGCGAAAGTTATTGAAAACACACAACGTGACGTTAATATCGCTTTAATGAATGAATTTGCGGTTATCTTCGACAAAGTAGGTATTGATACAAACGCTGTACTTGCTGCTTCAGGTACTAAATGGAATTTCTTAAACTTCAAACCAGGCTTAGTAGGCGGACACTGTATTGGTGTAGATCCTTACTACTTAACTCATAAAGCGCAAGAATTAGGTCATCATCCTGAAATTATTCTTGCTGGTAGAAGAATTAATGACAATATGTCAAAACATGTTGCTTCTAACATCATCAAAGAATTATTGAAAAAAGGCATCAATGTTCAAAATGCATCTATTAATTTATTAGGTCTTACATTTAAAGAAAATTGTCCTGATTTAAGAAATACGAAAGTCATTGATATTGTAAGAGAATTAGAGGATTATGGATTGAAAATTAATGTGAATGATGTTGAAGCGGATAATGAAACTGCAAAAGCTTTATATGATATTAATCTAGTTTCTAAAGAAAATCTACCTGAAACTGATGCGTTAATTTTTGCGGTACCTCATAGAGATTATCTCGTAAATAAATCTGAATATCTCGATTTACTTTCAGATAATGGAATTGTTTTTGATATTAAGGGCTCTATTCAAACAGAAGATTTAACTAATAATCAAAGTATTTGGAGATTGTAAGGTTAGTTTACAAGGAGGAAATAGAGGTTTGAAAATAGCACAAGTAACAGCAATCGATATGACAATGAATAACTTTTTGACACCTTTGAATGTTGCTTCTAAAAATGCTGGCTATGAAGTTCATTGTATTTGCTCTAAAGGCCCATATGAAGAAGAAATTAAGAAAAATGGTTTCTATTTTCATGATATAAAAATAGATAGAAAAATTGATCCGATTAGTAATTTAAAATCAATTATGATGATGGTTAAGGCGTTTAAAATTATTAAACCTGACATCGTTCATGTTCATACACCTGTTGCTGCAGTTTTAGGAAGAATAGCGGCTAAAATAGCTAAAGTTCCGACTATTATTTACTCAGCTCATGGATTTTATTTCCATGAGGGAATGTCTAAAAATAAATATAAGTTGTTCTTTAATATTGAAAAATATATTGGCAGATACTTTACTGATTATATTTTTACCCAGAGCTTAGAGGATTACGAGGTTGCAAAAAATAATAAATTCCTAAAAAATGAGTCGAACTATGTACATATTAGTAATGGTATCGATCTTGATGAGAAATTTAATATTGATAATTTTAATGATGACCAAAACATTAAATTAAGAGAACAATATGGTATTAAAAAGGATGATTTAGTCGTTTCGTTTATTGGTCGACTTGTTAAAGAAAAAGGAATAATCGATTTATTAGAAGCATATGATAAATTAGATTTAAAAAATGTTAAGTTTGTAATAATAGGAAGTTTGCCACAAGGTGAAAGAGATATTGAGACCTATGAGTTAATTAAGAAGTATGAAAGCAATGAAAACATTATTTTTACTGGTCAAATTAAAAATGTAAATGAACATTTATTTATAAGTGACATTTTCTGTTTACCATCATATCGTGAAGGGATGCCGCGTTCTATTATTGAGGCTATGGCAATGAAAAATGCAGTTTTAGCGACTAATATTCGTGGTTCCAGAGAAGAAGTTATTCACGAAGAAACTGGTTTTCTTTTCCCAGTTAATTCAAGTGAAGATATTGCTAAATACATTACAGAATTAGCAAACAACACACATAAGTTAAATCAAATGAAAAATGCAGGCTTAGCAAGGGCTAGAGCACTTTATGATGAAAATAAAGTTGTAGAAAAGCAACTTGAAATATTTAAGAAAAGTATTATAACTCAGGAGGTGTAAATTATGAATCTATTGGTAACAGGTGCAACAGGTCATTCTGGGATGCTGTTTTTGGAAGACTTAAATAATAAACCTGAAAAATATAACGAAGTTCATGTTGTAACAAGAAATGAATCTCAAAATGAATTTGATCACTTAAAAAATTTGAATATTATTGAACATGTTGGAGATTTGAAAAGTGAAGAATTTGCTGAAAAAATCACAAGAAATATTGATACTATATTACACATAGCTGGTATTCAAATGAGTAGAAATATTTTTAATGCTGCAGTTAAAAATAAGGTAGACTGGGTTATTGCTGTTCACACAACAGGTCGATACTCTAAATTTAAATCCGCTTCTGCTGAATATATCGAAATTGAAGATGAACTACTGACTATGCGTGATAAAATCAAAATGACTATTTTAAGACCTACGATGATCTTTGGTTCAGCAAAAGATAGAAATATGTATCGACTTGTTAAATTTATTGATAAATATCCTGTCTTTCCAATCTTTGGGAATGGTAATAATTTAATGCAACCTGTAACAGGTCGAGATTTAGCTAAAGCATATATGAGTGTAATTGATAACAAAAATACGACTGTGAATAGAAATTATAACTTATCAGGGAAATATCCAATCAAGTATAAAACCTTGGTTAAAACAATTGCAGAAAAATTGAATAAAAAAGTTACACTAATAAAAATACCGATTTTCATTTCTTATTACAGTGTTTTATTAGCTCAGAAGTTAATTCCTAAATTTCCTTTGAATGAGGAACAAATCTTAAGAATGAAGGAAGATAAAGATTTCACTCATCTAGCAGCAGAAAAAGATTTTAGATATAATCCTGAAAGTTTTGATGAGGGAATTGAAATTGAAATTAAAGAATACAGAGGAGAAAAGTAAAGTGAAAAAGTTGTTCGATTATGTTAGTTCTTTTATGGGCATCATTATTTTATCTCCTGTTCTTATCATTACTTCTATCTTAATCAAAGCAGAGTCTAAAGGGCCTGTCATATTTAAACAAAAACGTCCGGGAATTAATAATAAAATTTTCAATATTTATAAATTCCGTTCAATGAGGATTGATACTCCAGATTTAGCAACTGATAAAATTGAAGCTACTGTTTTTATCACAAAAACTGGTAGATTTATTAGAAGAACTTCAATAGATGAGTTGCCACAACTTTTCAATATACTTAAGGGCGACATGTCAGTAGTAGGACCTAGACCTGCTTTATATAATCAATATGAATTGATAGAAAAGCGAACTAATGCGAATGTTCATACAGTAAAACCAGGTATTACAGGTTTAGCACAAGTAATGGGAAGAGATAATATTACAGATGATCAAAAAGTTCAGTATGATAAATTTTATGTTGAAAACCAATCATTTGTATTAGATATGTATATCTTATACAAAACAGTGAAAGGCGTTATAACTTCTGATAATGTCAGTCATTAAATAATGAAGTATAATTATATATAACACAAACAAAGCACATCTCACTCGCTTGAGATGTGCTTTACTGTTTGTTCTATTTACTTAATAAGTTCGTGTTCACTTCATCAAAGCCTTTGTCTGATAAGCGAACATCATTAATTTTAGTGCCGTCCCATTTACCGTCTACATATCCTTTATCAAATAAGACTTTCAAATCGTCTAAGAATGGGTCTCGATCCTTATCACAGAAATAGTTTTCTTGTAATGAATAAGAATCCTTGAAATCATTCGCTTGTTCAGGTGTCATATCAGCGTTACGTTTTTCTGTATAATATTTATACAACACCGCAACGATGAATGCCTGATCACGTGTGATATCATCCAAGAATATTCACCACCTTTAATCAATACGCGTATAAACCCTAAATTTATACAATATTAATACTTTACCCATTTTATTTTGTTTTAAATCTTAATTTTATTAGGAATTTGTTGTTTGTTTTTGTGGATGTATCGCTTTTCTGAGTGTTTTACGATATAATGATTAGATGAATTTTTTAAGGAGTCGATGAATGTGGCAGTGAAACCTTTAGTGTCTGCATCAAGCGCAATATTGCGTCAACAAGCAGAGGATGTTAAAACGTTTGATAGTCAGTTGAAACAGTTATTATTAGATATAGAGGATACTTTATATGAAACAGAAGCATCTGCTTTGTGTGCACCACAAATTGGGGTTTCACAACAAGCAGCGATTATCGATATGGAAGCGGACGGATTACTTCAATTAATCAATCCACGTATTGTCAGTGAATCAGAAACGAAAGTGACTGAACTAGAAGGCGATGTATCGTTTCCAGATATCTTTGGGACAGTTACACGCAGTCAAATGATTGTCGTTCAAAGTAATGATGTTGAAGGCAATACAGTAGAATTAACCGCATATGATGATATTGCACGCATGATTCTTCATATTATAGATCAATTAAATGGCGTGCCTTTTACAGATAAGATGGAAAAACAATTGACTGAAGAAGAATTGGAGGCGTATTTAGAAGATGAGTAGAATTATATTTATGGGAACACCAGATTTCTCCACAAAAGTATTAGAAATGTTAATCGCGAAAGAAGATGTGATTGCGGTTGTAACACAACCAGATCGTCCAGTAGGGCGTAAGCGTGTTATGACACCGCCACCAGTAAAAGAAGTGGCATTACAAAATGGGATTGAAGTCTATCAACCTGAAAAGATTTCACAATCAGAAGATTTACAAACATTAATTGATTTAAAACCAGACTTAATCGTGACAGCAGCATTCGGTCAAATTTTACCGAAAGCATTATTAGATGCGCCACGTTTAGGCGCAATTAATGTACACGCTTCATTATTACCAAAATACCGTGGCGGTGCCCCGATTCATCAAGCGATTATCGATGGCGAAAAAGAAACAGGCGTTACGATTATGTATATGGCACCAAAACTAGATGCAGGCGACATCATTTCACAACAAGCCATTGACATCGAAGCGAATGATGATGTAGGTTCTATGCACGATAAATTAAGCTTCTTAGGTGCAGATTTACTTGCGAAAACTTTACCAGATATTATTAATGGCACAAATGAACGTATTGAACAAAATGAGGAAGAGGCAACATTCGCTTCAAATATCAGTCGTGAAGATGAACGTATCGATTGGTCAAAATCTGCACAAGATATTTACAACCATATCCGTGGTTTATCACCATGGCCAGTGGCATATACAAAATTAGATGATAAAAATATGAAGTTATATCAAGCACATATAGTAGAAGGAAAAGAAGGCAAACCAGGTGAAATTATTGAAACGACAAAGAAAGCAATCATTGTCGGAACAGGTTCATCTGATGCGATTGCGTTAACAGATATTCAATTATCAGGTAAAAAACGTATGCCGACTGCGAACTTCTTGAGCGGCTACCAAGATGACTTAGTTGGGAAGGAATTAAATTAATGCAGACAGTGAGAACACTCGCATTTGACACATTACAAGCAATTATCCAAGACAAAGCGTACAGTAACTTAAAGATTAATGAAGTTTTAAAAGAAAATGAATTGAGTCGTGCGGATAAAGGGCTATTAACAGAATTAGTCTATGGTACGTTGAAACATCAATATACACTTGATTATTATTTGAAGCCTTTCGTAAAAACGAAGATTAAAGGGTGGATGCGCCGTTTACTATGGATGAGTATCTACCAATATCAATATTTAGATAAAATCCCAGATCACGCAATTATCAATGAAGCAGTTGAAATCACTAAACAACGTGGTGGGCTGCATAACAGTAAAGTTGTGAATGGTATTTTACGTAATATGATGCGCAGTGATTTACCAAACCCTGCAGATATTGAAAATGACCAACAACGTATTGCGATTATGTACAGCTTGCCTAAGTGGATTGTTAAACATTGGGTGACACACTTTGGTTTAGAAACAACCGAAGTAATTGCTCAGTCGTTGCTTGAACGACCAGGTCAAACAGTACGTGTCAATACACATAGAACAACCATTGAAGATGCGATAGCACGCTTAGAAAAAGAAGATTATGAAGTATCACAAGATAAAGATATTCACTATTGTTTACATGTGTCAGGACGTCCAGTAGTAGAAAGCCGTGCATTTAAAGATGGTTATGTTTCTATCCAAGATAAAAGTTCTATGTTTGTAGCTGAAATCTTAGCACCTGTTGAAGGTGAAAATATTTTAGATGCTTGTAGTGCTCCAGGTGGTAAAGCGTGTCAGACTGCTGAATTATTAAAAGGCAGCGGTCATGTCGATGCGACGGATATCCATGAGCATAAAATTGATTTAATTGAGCATAACATTCGTAAGTTGCGTTTAAAGAATGTCACAGCGTTTCAACACGATGCGACAAAGCCATATGACGCAAAGTATGATAAAATTTTAGTGGATGCTCCATGTAGCGGTTTAGGTGTGTTACGCCATAAACCAGAAATTAAATATACACAAAATCCGGAAACGGTCGATGGATTAGTCGACTTACAGTTAGAAATTATGAATAATATTAAAGATTCTGTAAAACCGGGTGGCGTGATTGTCTATTCAACATGTACAATAGAACAGATGGAAAATGAAAATGTGATTTATACATTTTTAAAACAAAACAAAGACTTTGAATTTGAACCATTCCCACATCCTAGAACAGGAGAGGAAGTAAAGACCTTACAAATCTTACCGCAAGACTTTGACTCAGATGGTTTCTTTATTACAAAGATTAGAAGAAAGGAAAGTTAATTCATGATTACACCTCAAAAGAAGAAAAAGAATCGTTTTCTTCCTGATTTTGAAAAGCAATCAATTTATTCACTACGCTATGAAGAGATGCAAGCGTGGTTAGTCGAACATGGCCAACAGAAATTCAGAGCAAAACAAATCTTTGAATGGCTCTATGAGAAACGTGTCGATACAATCGACGAAATGACAAACTTATCTAAAGACTTGCGCGCATTATTAAAAGACAACTTTACAATCACAACTTTAGAAACTGCCGTTAAACAAGAAAGTCGTGATGGGACAATCAAGTTCTTATTTGAATTACAAGACGGTTATACAATTGAAACTGTGTTGATGCGCCATGAATATGGTAATTCTGTCTGTGTAACAACACAAGTAGGGTGCCGTATCGGATGTACATTCTGTGCGTCTACACTCGGCGGTTTGAAACGTAACCTAGAAGCAGGAGAAATCGTAGCCCAAGTGCTTACTGTTCAAAAAGCCTTAGATGCGACAGATGAGCGTGTCTCTTCAATCGTAATTATGGGTATTGGTGAACCATTTGAGAACTATGATGAAATGATGGACTTCTTAAAAATTGTAAACCACGACAATGGTTTAAATATTGGAGCGCGTCATATCACGGTTTCAACATCAGGCATTATCCCTAAAATTTATGATTTCGCAGATGAAGAAATCCAAATCAATTTTGCGGTCAGCTTACATGCGGCAAACGATGAAATCCGTTCTAAATTAATGCCGATCAACCGTGCATATTCAATTGATAAATTAATGGAAGCTATTCAGTACTATCAAGAAAAAACGAATCGTCGTATTACGTTTGAGTATGGTTTATTCGGTGGTGTAAACGATCAGCTTACACATGCGAGAGAACTGGCACATTTAATTCAAGGTTTGAACTGTCATGTCAACTTGATTCCAGTGAACCATGTGCCTGAAAGAAATTACGTGAAGACATCTAAAGAAGATATCTTTAAGTTTGAAAAAGAACTCAAACGTTTAGGTATTAATGCGACAATCAGACGTAACCAAGGCTCAGATATCGATGCCGCATGCGGACAATTAAGAGCGAAGGAACGTCAAGTAGAAACGAGGTAGGAACCTATGTTAAATGCACAATTTTTTACAGACACAGGACACCATAGGGAAAAGAACGAAGATGCTGGCGGCATCTTCTACAACATGACTGATCAACAGCTGTTGGTTTTATGCGATGGTATGGGCGGACATAAAGCAGGCGAAGTTGCGAGTCAATTCGTAGTCAACCGCTTCCAAGAACTCTTCGAACAAGAAAACCTTGTCGAAGAATCTCAAGCGGAAGAATGGCTGCGCAGCACCCTGCAGCTCATCAACCGAGAGCTCTATAACTACGCCGCAGCTAACGAAGATTTCAGAGGCATGGGCACCACTGCAGTTGTCGCCCTGATTTACGATAAGCGCGTCATCAACGCCAACATCGGCGATTCCCGTGCCTATCTCATCAACAGCCGTGAAATCGAACAAATCACAAGCGACCATTCCTTTGTAAATCATCTCGTGATGACAGGACAAATTACCGAAGAAGAAGCCTTTACGCATCCACAACGTAATATCATTACCAAAGTGATGGGTACAGATAAATTCGTAGTCGCAGATATCTATGTGAAACGTTTGAACTTCAATGATTACTTATTATTAAATTCAGACGGCTTAACAGACTTTGTCCGTCCTCATTTAATTCAAGAACAATTGAATCAAGATTTACCGCTAGAAACACAAGGTCAAGCCTTATTAGATTTAGCACAAGCCTATGATTCAACCGATAACGTCAGCTTCGTATTGGCAGAAATAGAAGGTGACCGCGTATGATGATTGGTTCAACTATCAGCGAACGTTATAAAATTATAGAATTCTTAGGCGGAGGCGGCATGAGTAATGTCTACCTCGCTGAAGATTTGATCTTAGAAACTAAAGTTGCGGTCAAAATGATTCATATTGCGCCACATGAAAAAGAAGACATGGTGAGACGATTTGAACGTGAAGTGCATAATACATCTCGTCTCTCTCATGATAATGTTGTCAGTGTCAAAGATGTCGGAGAAGACCACGAATATTTCTACTTAGTTATGGAATATATCGAAGGTCCGACACTCTCCGAATATATAAAAACACATGGTCCTTTAAGTATTGAAACCGCGGTTAACTTCGCACAACAAATACTTGAAGGCATTCAACATGCACATGAAATGGGTATCGTACATAGAGACATTAAACCTCAAAATATTTTAGTAGACCGACATAAGACATTAAAAATCTTAGACTTCGGTATTGCTAAAGCGTTAAGTGAAACAGCCATGACCCAAACCAGCCATGTGCTCGGTACTGTGCAATATCTTTCACCTGAACAAGCGAAAGGTGAAGCAACAGACAAACGTACGGATATTTATTCAATCGGGATTGTCTTATATGAAATGTTAGTCGGTGAACCGCCATTCACTGGAGAAACAGCTGTCAGTATCGCCATCAAACATATTCAAGACCAAATGCCGAACCCGACAGATATCCGTCCAAATATCCCGCAAGCGCTCAGCAACGTGATTTTAAAAGCGACTGAAAAAGATAGAGACAAACGCTATCAAGATATTGAAAGTATGCAACGTGATTTAAGCAGTGCGTTAGAAAAATGTCGTGAAGATGAAACACCTTATGTTTCAGATGAAGCAGATACTAAAACCATCGCGATTGATAAAGCAGCAATCGCAAAAGAAACTAAAGATAATGAACCGATTCATCAAACAATGGAAATTCCAATTGTGAATCAACAACGTTTCCAAAGTACAGAAGGACCTGTTTACGAAGTACCTAAAAAACGTCGGTCTAAAAAGAAAAAGTTCTTCTTTGCGTTAATTTTCGCGTTATTGTTAATCAGTCTTATCAGTTTCATTGCGTACGGCTTATTAGGAAATAAATATATCGAAACACCAGACTTGCGCGGTAAAACAGAAGCACAAGCTGAACAGATTTTAAAAGAACATCACATTAAAGTAGGCAAAACAAAACGGGCTTATAGTGATAAGTATCAAGAAAATCAAATTATCACAACAGATCCAGCACCAGGTGAGCGTGTAGAAGAACATGGCACTGTAAATATCGTGTTGTCTAAAGGTCCGCAAAAAGCACAAATGCCTAACTTATACGGTACAAGTAAAACGGAAGCATTGAAGCTATTAGATGAACTTGGTTTCAAACATATCTCAGTAGAACAAGCATACTCTAAGACTAAATTAGAACGTGGTTTGATTGAAAATCAAAATATAGCGGCTGATACCGAAGTGCCGATTAATGATACACATATCGTACTGACTGAATCTTTAGGTGTGAAACAAGTGTATGTCAAAGATTATACAGGTGAAAGCTATGACAAAGCAGAAAAAGAACTGCAAGATAAAGGCTTGAAACCAGTAAAAGAAAAAGAAGTACACAGTGATAAAGTCGAAAAAGGCAAGATTATTTCGCAATCACCTAAGAGTAAATCTATTGATGAGGATTCTACAGTAACGTTTGTCGTATCATTAGGAAAAGATGATGGTAAAGATGAAGATAAAGCTGACGACAATCCATCAGTCAAAGATGTGACACAAACGGTTCAAGTGCCATATTCTGGTGAAGATAAAGAACGTCAGAAAGTAGAAGTTTTTGTCAGAGATAAAGACCATGACGGTTCTTCAGCAGTTCAAACGTTTCATATCAACAGCAACCGTTCTATTTCAATTCCATTAAAAATTGAAAAAGGCAAAACTGCTGGTTATACCGTACGTGTAGATGATAAAATAGTCGCAGATAAAAACGTCGCATATGACTAAAACATTTCAAAATCCTATCTCATTCATTCAGTTGAATTGAGATGGGATTTTCTTTGTTTCAATCCGTTCGTTTATTAAGGGAACGTTTGGTATAATGTATTAGAGAAAATGAACGAAATAAGAGAGGTGTCTCGGTGAGAACAGGACGTATAATCAAGTCGATCAGCGGTGTGTATCGTGTGGACTCAGATGGTGAGCTTTTTGATACAAAACCGCGCGGCCTATTCCGAAAGAAGAAATTTTCTCCGATTGTCGGAGATATTGTAGATTTTGAAATTGAAAATGTGACAGAAGGCTATATTCATCATGTACATGAACGTCAAAATGAATTGAAAAGACCGCCTGTCAGTAATATTGACCATTTAATTATTGTGATGAGTGCAGTCGAACCTAATTTTTCAACACAATTAGTCGATCGCTTTTTAGTCATTGCGCATTCCTATGAATTGAGACCACGTATTGTGGTAACGAAAAAAGATATGGCATCAGAGACTCAAATCGCACAGATAGAGAAAGATTTAGCTGTATATCAAGCAATCGGCTATCAAACGCAATTTGTCGGAAAAGATGATGATGTCGAAGCGATTTTCGATGCGTGGGGCGATGGTTTAGCAGTATTGAGCGGTCAATCTGGTGTAGGTAAATCGACTTTATTAAATGCCTATCGTCCTGATTTACAATTAGAAACGAATCAAATCTCAAAATCATTAAATCGAGGTAAGCATACAACACGTCATGTAGAGTTATTTGAACGTAAGCGTGGCTTTGTGGCAGATACACCTGGATTTAGTGCACTTGATTTTGATCATATTCAAAAAGATGAAGTAAAAGATTATTTTTTAGAGATTCAAGAATACGGACAAGACTGCAAGTTCAGAAATTGTAATCATATGAAAGAACCGAAATGTAATGTGAAAGCGCAAGTAGAAGCTGGCAATATTGCGGAATTCCGTTATGCGCATTATGTACAATTATTTGAAGAGATTGCAGCACGAAAGGAAAGATATTAATGGTTAAAGTATTTCCATCCCTTTTATCAGCGGACTTTTTAAACTTACAACAGGAATTGAAAGACCTAGAAGCAGCAGGTGTAGACGGTGTACATTTTGATGTGATGGATGGTCAATTTGTGCCGAATATTTCAATTGGTCTTCCTATTTTAGAAGCAGTAAATGCGGGTACTGATTTACCGATTGATGTGCATTTGATGATTGAAAACCCAGAAGCATATATCGCAGAATTCGCTTCTAAAGGTGCAGATATGATTTCAGTTCATTTCGAAGCAACACCGCACATTCATCGTGCCATTCAACTGATTCATACACATGGTGCTAAAGCAGGTGTCGTGATTAATCCAGGTACTTCTGTTGCCGCCATTGAACCGATTTTGCATGATGTCGACTATGTATTGATTATGACAGTGAATCCAGGCTTTGGCGGCCAAGCGTTTATCTCAAACAGTGTAGAGAAAGTGGCTGCGCTACAAGCATTTAAAGAGAAATTTAATTTAGACTTCGATATTGAAGTGGATGGCGGTATTAACGCGATTACTGGTAAGAAATGTGTAGAAGCAGGTGCGACAATGCTTGTGACAGGTTCTTATTTCTTTAAACAAGCGAGTTATCAATCTGTTGTAGAAGCATTGAAATCAACAGCACAACCATTAGAATAAGGCAGGGTGACGCTATGAAAATTAATCTATTATGCGGCGATCGTCATTTGCCGAAACATTTATTAGAAGATAAATCTGAAGAAGAGTGGGGCGGTATTGATCGCGGCGCTTTAATTTTAATAGAACATGAAATTGAACCGATCTTTTCATTGGGAGATTTTGATTCAGTGACGGACGAGGAACGTTCTGAATTAAAAATGAAGCTAGATATTAACCCAGTTAAAGCAGAAAAAGCGGATACTGATTTAGGGTTAGGTGTCAAAGAAGCAGTGGAATGCGGTTTTGACGAAATTGATATTTATGGTGCGACAGGCGGCAGACTGGATCATTTCTTAGGTGCCGTACAACTGCTGCAAGTGCCTGAATATGTAGAAGCCGGTATTGTGATTCGCATTATTGATACGAATAATGAAATTTCATATTTAGAAAAAGGCGAATATCATATGACGTATGATAAGCATATGCCTTATGTATCGTTTGTGCCGCAAAGACCTAATACAGTAATTTCACTGACAGGCTTTAAATATCCGCTTCAAAACCAAACACTCCACCAAGGCTCAACCTTAACCATTTCAAACGAAATTGCAGCTTACCGAGGCACAATCGAGGTAGAATCTGGCGGTATCCTAGCTATCAGAAGCAGGGATGCACAACATTCATTATAAAATGAGTTGAATACAAATAAACACACAACCTTCTTTATGACAACACATCAATAAAAAAACAGCGGATGATGCATAAGCAAACCATCATCCGCTGTTTTTCGTACAATATATCATTAAAAAGACTAAATCGCTGTTTTAAGACAAGAAAAAAACGACCCGCCACATACGAGTCGTTTTTGTCATGTGCTTAATATTTATTAAACTCTAGTTACTTTACCAGATTTTAAAGCACGTGCAGAAACCCAAACTTTTTTAGGTTTTCCGTCTACTAGGATTCTAACTTTTTGAAGGTTAGCATTCCATCTACGTTTAGTAGAGTTTAAAGCGTGTGAACGACGATTACCAGTCGAAGCTTTACGACCTGTTACGAAACATTGTTTACCCATGAAAGTACCTCCTTTAATAAATATAAACACACTGACTTATGATATACTTTCCTAATTTAGCATATATTTTTCAGATTGGCAACCAAAAATTATAGCTTTCAAGAATATTTTAAGTTATTCTAAACAAGGAACAAAATTGTGTTATAATTTGTAAATGTCTATGTATGCGTTTTTATTAAAAAGCGGCGACGTGGACTTATAACCACGCAATGATTTTATAAGGATGAGCCAAGAGTAAAATCCGGCATTTAAAAGGCAAAATTGTGTTATTCATTATATAATAGTATGTAATGAATCTAAAACATAAATCATAACTGATTAGACCTATATTTAAGGAGGAACTCATAATGACATTAGAAATTACCAATGAATACGGCAATATTGACGTTTCCAACGACGTGATCGCTTCAGTAGTAGGTGGTAAAGCCGTAGAATGTTATGGTATTGTCGGAATGGCATCCAAACAACAAGTCAGAGACGGCATTGCGGAAATTTTAGGTCATGAAAATTATGCACGCGGAATTGTGGTGCGTTCAAATGACAAAGCAATTGACGTTGATATGTATATTATAGTAAGTTATGGCATTAAGATTTCTGAAGTAGCGAATAATGTACAATCTACTGTTAAATATACTTTGGAAAAAACTTTAAATTTGAAAGTCAATTCAATCAACATTTATGTACAGGGTGTACGTATGAATAATTATGGCAAGAAACATTAGGAGGAAGACATGATGATCAGCAAAATAGATGGTAAATTATTTGCCGACATGGTGATCCAAGGGGCACAAAATTTATCAAATAATGCAGAGCTAGTCAATGCATTAAATGTTTATCCAGTGCCAGATGGCGACACAGGGACGAACATGAATCTTACGATGACTTCTGGGAGAGAAGAAGTCGAACAAAATGCTTCACATCACATCGGAGCCTTAGGAAAGACATTTTCTAAAGGTTTATTAATGGGTGCCCGCGGGAACTCAGGCGTGATTCTATCACAAATTTTCAGAGGCTTCTGTCAGAATATGGAAGACTTAGAAACACTAGATGCGAAAGCCTTCGCAGAAAGCTTTGAAGCGGGTATTGAAACAGCTTATAAAGCAGTGATGAAACCGGTAGAAGGGACAATTTTAACGGTTGCGAAAGAAGCGGCTAAAGCAGGTGTTGAGAAAGCACAATCGACTGAAGACTGTGTAGAAGTCTTAGAAGCGATTATCGCATATGGTCAAGTTGCTTTAGAAAACACACCGAACCAACTACCAGTACTTAAAGAAGTCGGCGTAGTCGACAGTGGCGGTAAAGGTTTAATGTGTGTTTATGAAGGTTTCTTAATTGCGATGAAAGGTGAAAAAGTCGAAACGACAAAACCAAAATTAGATACTGAAACATTTGTGAATGACGAACATGATTTCCATGGTGTCATTAATACAGAAGATATCGTCTATGGTTACTGTACGGAAATGATGGTACGTTTTGATAAACATAAACGTCCATTCAATGAGCAGCAATTCCGCGAAGACATGTCTAAATTCGGAGATTCTTTACTTGTCATCAATGATGATGAAATTGTGAAAGTGCATGTGCACTCTGAACATCCAGGTGAAGTCTTCAACTATGGCCAAGAGTATGGTGAATTGATTAAAGTCAAAGCTGAAAATATGCGTGAACAACACCGCAATGTGGTCAATAAAGAAAAACAAAAATCTAACGATGAAACACCACAAGTAGAAACTGCGATTATTGCGATTTCTATGGGTAATGGTATTTCAGATATCTTTAAATCAATGGGTGCAACGTCTATTATTAATGGCGGTCAAACAATGAACCCATCAACAGAAGACATCGTTAAAGTGATTGAACAATCTGGCGCGAAAAAAGCTATTATCTTGCCGAATAACAAAAATATTCAAATGGCGAGTGATCAAGCAGCTGAAATTGTTGAAGCTGAAACAGTAGTTATTCCGACGAAATCTATTCCACAAGGGATTGCGGCAATGTTCCAATATCTACCAGATGCGTCATTAGAAGATAATCAATCAAATATGACACAAGCATTAGAAGATGTGACTTCTGGTTCTATTACGAACGCTGTACGTAATACTACAATTGATGGTGTAGAAATCAAAGAAGGCGAATTTATGGGCCTTAAAGAAGGTAAAATTGTTTCAAGTCAGAAAACACAATTAGAAGCAGCGAAAGCATTGTTAGCTGATATGATGGATGATGAAACTGAAATTGTTACAGTAATTACAGGTGAAGATGCTGATGCAGAAACAACTGAAGCATTAACAGAATGGTTAGAAGAAACTTATCCTGATGCAGAAGTCGATGAACAAGTCGGCGATCAACCGATTTATCCATATTTATTCTCTGTAGAATAACGTTGAAAATCATATAAAGTAATGTATATAAAAAATTCACTTAGACTAAAGCGGTCTAAGTGGATTTTTCTGTGTGTAAGCATAAATATAGAAAACTTATAGTTTGTACATGACAAAAACGATGAAATACAAAAGTTTTGTAAGATTAGTGTAAAAATAAGTGCTTATTTACGAGAATAATTGTTATAATATTTAAAATAGTTGCAATAATCAAAAATCAATGTGAGGGGGAATTAACATGAAATTTAAAAGCGTCTTTGAAATTATCGGACCGACGATGGTCGGACCTTCATCGTCTCATACTGCAGGGGCAGTCAGAATCGGAATGGTTGCACGTGAATTATTCGGGGATTTGCCAGACCGTGTCGATATTTATTTATATGGTTCATTTATGGAAACCTATCAAGGTCATGGGACAGATGTTGCATTAGTTGGAGGCTTGCTTGGTTATGATACAGACGATGACCGTATCAAGACCAGTTTACAGACGGCAGAAGAATTAGGAATGACGGTTAACTTTATTTCAATGCACGAAGATAAACCGCATCCGAATACGACGGTATTAAGTATGACGAAAGGTGATCAAACATTATCTGTAGAAGGTGTTTCTATTGGTGGAGGCAAAATTGAAATTGTCGCTATTAATGGTTTCCCAATCAGTATCTCAGGTAACTATCCAACATTATTAGTCTTTCATCGAGATACCTTCGGAACTATCGGACGAGTCACGAATATTTTAGGCGAAGCCAGTATTAATGTCGGTTCTATGCAAGTTGCGCGTAAAGAAAAAGGAGATTCTGCATTGATGACTTGTGAATTAGATGAAAGACCGGATGAAGCTATCTTAGATCAAATTAGAATGGTTAATGATGTTACAGCGGTATCCTTAATGGAAGATTAGAAAGAGAGGGGGATATAAGATGTTTCAAACAGTAGAAGAATTAGTAAAGAGATGTGAAACTGAAGACAAAGCGATTCATGAAATTATGTTAGAACAAGAAATGTACGTGACGGGTGCGACAGCTGAGGAAGTATATGCGGGGATGTCGCATCATTTTAAAACGATGGAAAATGCTTTAGAAGAAGGCTTAAACGGGGTGACTTCTACAACGGGTTTAACGGGTGGCGATGCAGTACTGATTAAAAGATATTTAGAAAGCGGACAAGCTTTATCAGGTCCGATTTTATTAGATGCGGTGAGTAAAGCAGTGGCGACTAATGAAGTGAACGCGGCAATGGGGAAAATTTGTGCGACACCGACTGCGGGTTCTGCAGGGGTTGTGCCGGGTGTATTATTTGCGATTAAGCATCGTTTTAATCCTACGCAACGTGATATGTTGAACTTCTTGTTGACAGCAGGTGCATTCGGCTTTGTGGTTGCGAATAACGCATCCATTTCTGGTGCATCAGGCGGCTGTCAGGCAGAAGTCGGTTCTGCCGCTGCGATGGCTGCAGCCGCAACGGTTGAAATGGCTGGTGGTACGCCGCAGCAATCAGCTGAAGCTTTTGCAATTTGTATGAAGAATATGCTAGGTTTAGTATGTGACCCGGTAGCGGGATTAGTTGAGGTGCCTTGCGTAAAGAGAAATGCGGCAGGTGCTTCGAATGCGCTTGTGTCAGCGGATATGGCACTTGCGGGCGTGACGTCGCGTATTCCGACAGATGAAGTGATAGAAGCAATGTATCGTATCGGGCAGACGATGCCTTCTGCACTGCGTGAAACAGGACGTGGCGGCCTCGCTGGAACACCAACCGGCCAACGCTTAAAACAACAAATATTTGGTGATTAACATGTCTAAAGTAAACCTCATTGATCAGCCGTATACGTTAGACCAAATCAAAGGTTTAGGTCCAAAACGTATAGCGGTGTTAAATGAATTAAATATTTATAACGTAGAAGATTTAGTGCTTTATTTACCTGTACGCTATGAAGATAATAGTGTGGTAGATTTAAACGAAGCAGAAGATCAATCAACTGTGACAGTGGCCGGCGAAGTTTACACAACGCCCACTGTCGCTTTTTTTGGCAGAAACCGTTCTAAAGTTACTGTCCATTTAATGGTCAACAATATAGCGGTTAAAGCTGTGTTTTTTAACCAACCGTATTTAAAAAAGAAAATCAACCTGCATGACCATGTGACAATTAAAGGTAAATGGAATCGTGCGAAACAAGAAATCAATGGCATGCGTCTCTTTACGACGAATCAGCCAGAACAAGCACAAGACGGCGAACAATTAGAACCCGTCTATCGTATTAAAGAAGGCATTAAACAAAAGACGCTTAGAGATATCATTCGTAAAGTATTAGATGATATTGAGATCAACGAATGGCTATCTGAAGATTTACGTCAAAAATATAAACTAGAATCGCTAGCGTCAACGATTAGAACGTTGCATTACGCAGATAATAAAACAGCGTTATTAAAAGCGCGTAGAACATACGCTTTTACTGAGTTGTTCTTATTTGAATTGCGGATGCAGTGGTTGAATCGTTTAGAAAAATCGAGTGATGAAGCGATTGAAATTGATTATGATTTAGCACAAGTCAAAGATTTTATTGACAGTTTACCGTTTGAATTAACGGATGCGCAAAAAACTGCAGTGAATGAAATTTTTAGAGACTTGAAAGCACCGCTTCGCATGCACCGCCTCCTTCAAGGTGACGTAGGTTCTGGTAAAACAGTCGTAGCCGCTTTATGTATGTATGCCTTAAAGACAGCAGGTTATCAATCTGCCTTAATGGTACCGACTGAAATCTTAGCGGAACAACATGCGGAAAGTTTAACGGAGCTATTTGGCGACCGCATGAATGTTGCGTTACTGACAGGTTCAGTTAAAGGTAAGAAGCGAAAACTCTTACTAGAGCAACTTGAAAACGGCACAATTGATTGTTTAATCGGTACACATGCTTTGATTCAAGATGATGTCTCTTTCCAAAATGTAGGACTAGTGATTACCGATGAACAACATCGCTTTGGTGTTAACCAACGTCAAGCATTACGTGAAAAGGGAGCAATGACGAATGTGCTCTTTATGACTGCGACACCGATTCCAAGAACGTTAGCCATTTCTGTTTTCGGTGAAATGGATGTGTCATCGATTAAACAATTGCCTAAAGGGCGTAAACCAATTAAAACGATGTGGGCAAAACATGAAGCCTATGAATCGGTACTAAACCAAATGACAGCAGAATTAAATAAAGGCAGACAAGCTTATGTGATCAGTCCGCTCATTGAGAGTTCGGAACACTTAGAAGATGTACAAAACGTCGTAGAGTTATATGAATCACTCGAACAACATTATGGTGTCGGTCGCGTCGGCTTACTCCATGGTAAAATGCCTGCAGATGAAAAAGATGACGTAATGCAGCGCTTTAACCAACATGACATTGATATTTTAGTTTCAACTACAGTGGTTGAAGTGGGTGTAAACGTACCGAATGCGACATTTATGATTATTTATGATGCTGATCGTTTCGGTTTATCTACACTCCATCAGTTAAGAGGTCGTGTCGGTCGTAGTGACCATCAAAGTTATTGTGTGCTGATTGCCTCTCCTAAAACAGAAACAGGAATTGAGCGTATGACCATCATGACGCAAACGACAGATGGATTTGAACTGAGTGAGCGTGATTTAGAAATGCGTGGACCTGGTGATTTCTTCGGTGTAAAACAAAGTGGTCTGCCTGATTTCTTAGTCGCAAACATAGTCGAAGATTATCGTATGTTAGAAGTCGCAAGAGATGAAGCGGCAGAACTTATTCAATCAGGTGTCTTCTTTACAGACCAATATGCGATTTTGCGCAACTTTGTAGAACAAAATCTCTTGCATACAAGTTTTGATTAAAAATGAACGCTTTAAATAAAGACAAATCCTTTTGATTTAACAATACATGACACAACAGACTAATTTCGATACACTATACTTAATTAGGCTGTTGTGTTTTTTGTTGAGCAAATTTAAGAGAAAATGATATGATATGTAGGTAGTCTTAAGACTTGGTACTAATTAGGGGGTAAAGCGATGAAGTTGAAGAAACAAGAACGACGTGAAGCTATCAAACAACGACTGCAGGAAAACCCCTTTATGACTGATAATGAACTCAGTGATTTATTTTCTGTCAGTATCCAAACCATCAGATTAGATAGAACGTTTTTGAAGATCCCAGAATTACGTAAACGTATTAAAACCGTTGCTGAGCATAACTATAAGCATATTCGTGCAATAGAAGGAAATGAGATTATCGGAGATTTAATCCGGGTAGAACCAGATGTGACTGCAGAATCTTTGATTTATATTACGGAAGATTCAGTCTTTACACGTAATGACATTGCACGTGGACATATTCTTTTTGCGCAAGCGAATTCATTATGTGTTGCTTTAATCCAAAAGAGTATGGTGCTGACGAGAGAAAGCCAAGTGACGTTTTTAAAACAAGTGAAACTGCATGATACAGTCCATGCCTTTGCGCAAGTGGTTGATTTCGGTTCGAAATATATTACTGTTGCGGTTTCGTCTTATGTGAAAGATAAATGTGTTTTTAAAGGTACATTTAAAATGTATTATTATAACGAGGAGTGATCACGAAATGGTGACATTAGCCATTGATATGATGGGCGGAGATGACGCACCGGGTATCGTGTTAGAAGCGGTAGAGCAAGCGTTGAATGACTTCCCAGATTTACATATAATTTTATTCGGAGATGAAGCACAGTGCACACTGAAACATGACCGTTTGGATTTCCGTCATACGACTGAAGAAATCGAAATGGAAGATGAGCCGGTTCGTGCCATAAAACGTAAGAAAGACAGTTCAATGGTCAGAGCTGCACAAGCAGTTAAAGACGGTGAAGCTTCTGGTTGTGTCTCAGCTGGTAATACCGGTGCTTTGATGTCAGCAGGTTTATTTATTGTCGGCCGTATTAAAGGTGTCGCACGTCCAGCATTAGTTGTAACTTTACCGACAGTTTCAGGTAAAGGCTTTGTGTTCTTAGATGTCGGTGCGAATGCGGATGCGAAACCGGAACATTTATTACAATATGCGCAACTCGGCAATATTTACGCTGAGAAAATCCGTGGTATCGGTGCACCGAAAGTCGCATTATTAAACATCGGAACTGAAGCGAAAAAAGGTAACAGTTTAACGAAAGCGACGTATGATTTAATGAAAGCTGATCCATCATTCTATTTCTCAGGAAATGTTGAAGCGAAAACTTTAATGGAAGATGCGGCTGATGTCGTGGTCACTGATGGCTTTACAGGCAATATGGTCTTAAAGAATTTAGAAGGCACTGCGAAATCAATCGGTAAAATGTTAAAGTCTACATTAATGGCAAGCTTTAAAAATAAATTAGCTGCCTTAGTCTTGAAGAAAGACTTAAGCAACATGAGTAAAAAAATGGATTACGCTGAATATGGCGGTTCTGTACTACTTGGCTTAGATGGTATTGTGGTTAAAGCACATGGCAGTTCTAATGCGAGAGCTTTTTATTCTGCGATTCGCCAAGCGAAAATTGCAGGAGAACAACATATTGTTGAAGTAATGAAAGAGACGGTAGGTGAACAAAATGGGTAAAACAGCAATTATTTTTCCAGGACAAGGTGCACAAAAAGTAGGTATGGCGCAAGATTTGTATCAACAAGATACAAAAGCTACTGAAATTTTAGATGCTGCACAAGATGCGGCAGGCTTTGATTTATTAGAAACTATGTTTACAGATGAAGAAGGTAAACTAGGCGAAACTGAAAACACTCAACCGGCATTGTTAACACATAGTATTGCGTTATTAAACGCATTAGGTGATGTTGATGCGGACTATACAATGGGGCACAGCTTGGGTGAGTATTCAAGTTTAGTCGCAGCAAAAGTCTTAGCATTCGAAGATGCGGTTAAAATCGTCCGTAAAAGAGGCGAATTGATGGCACAAGCTTTCCCAAGCGGTGTCGGCAGCATGGCAGCGGTACTTGGTTTAGATTATGATGATGTCGCAAAAATCTGTGAAGATTTATCAGAAGAAGGTTCTATTATTGAACCGGCGAACATCAACTCACCAGGTCAAGTTGTAGTTTCAGGCCATAAAACAGCGATTGATCGTATTGTGAAAGAAGGCAAAAGCTTAGGTGCGAAACGTGTCTTACCATTAAAAGTGTCAGGACCTTTCCACTCATCTATGATGCAAGTCATTGAAAAAGACTTCGAAGATTACATCAATCAATTCGAATGGCACGATGCTGAAATTCCGGTTGTTCAAAACTACCATGCGCAAGCTGAAACTGACGCAGAAGTGATTAAACAAAACATGGTCAAACAATTGTATTCACCAGTTCAATTCATTCAATCAACTGAGTATTTAATTGAACAAGGTGTCGACCACTTTATTGAAATCGGACCAGGCAAAGTTTTATCGGGCTTAATCAAGAAAATCAACAGAGACGTTAAATTAACTTCGATTCAAACACTCGAAGATGTTAAAGGATGGAATGAACATGAGTAAAAGTGCATTAGTAACAGGAGCTTCAAGAGGTATTGGGCGCAGTATTGCGTTACAGTTAGCTGAAGAAGGTTATAATGTCGCAGTCAACTATGCAGGCAATAAAGACAAAGCAGAAGCAGTTGTCGCAGAAATCAAGGATAAAGGTGTTGAAGCCTTTGCGATTCAAGCAGATGTCGCAAATCCTGATGAAGTTAAAGACATGATTCAAGAAGTCGTAAAACAATTCGGTTCTTTAGACGTATTAGTCAACAACGCAGGTATTACACGTGATAACTTATTAATGCGTATGAAAGAACAAGAATGGGATGACGTGATCAACACAAACTTAAAAGGTGTGTTCAACTGTATTCAAAAAGCAACACGTCAAATGATGAAACAAAGAAGCGGTGCAATCATCAACTTATCTAGTGTGGTGGGCGCAGTCGGCAACCCTGGTCAAGCAAACTACGTTGCGACTAAAGCAGGGGTTATCGGTTTAACAAAAACTGCAGCACGTGAACTTGCGTCACGTAACATTACAGTTAACGCAGTAGCACCAGGCTTTATCGTTTCTGATATGACAGATGCGTTGAATGACGACCTTAAAGATCAAATGAAATCACAAATTCCATTAGGCCGTTTTGGCGAAGATACAGACATTGCGAACACAGTAGCTTTCTTAGCTTCTGACAAAGCAAAATACATTACTGGCCAAACTATCCATGTTAATGGCGGTATGTTTATGGAATAATAACCATTAATTCACGAGAAGTAGTGGGATTACACTATTTTGTGGGGTAATCCTACTTGTATTCTTGATGATAAAATGGGAAAATAATAGAGTCGTATAGGCTTTTTAAAGGAGGTGAATCGACGTGGAAAACTTCGATAAAGTTAAAGATATCATCGTTGACCGTTTAGGTGTAGATGCTGACAAAGTAACTGAAGATGCATCTTTCAAAGATGATTTAGGCGCTGACTCACTTGATATCGCAGAATTAGTTATGGAATTAGAAGACGAGTTCGGTACTGAAATTCCAGATGAAGAAGCTGAAAAAATCAATACAGTTGGTGACGCAGTAAACTTCATCAACAACCTTGAAAAATAATAACAATATTATCTGAGTCGTCTTAATCAGCGACTCAGATTTTTCTTTTGTTTTGCATTAAATTCACGTAAAATGAGACACATAAGCGCATACAGCGTGATGTTGTATTCTGTAAAATTAAAAGGAGGTCATCTTTTGACCAAGCATAAGAAAGACGCTATGCTGCAGGCTTTTAATCAAAAGTTTGCACAAAAAATGGAGATGTTACATCTCACGTATGACCATTTACCTCTATATCAACAAGCATTTTCACACTCTAGTTTTATCAACGATTTTAATATGGACCGACTTGCGCATAATGAGCGCTTAGAGTTCTTAGGAGATGCGGTATTAGAATTGACGGTTTCACGGTATTTATATGACAAATATCCAGGATTGCCTGAAGGGAATCTGACAAAAATGCGCGCGACCATCGTTTGTGAACCCTCACTTGTAATATTTGCGAATAAAATCAAATTAAATGAATTAATCCTACTTGGCAAAGGCGAAGAAAAAACTGGTGGACGCACACGTCCGTCGCTCGTATCAGATGCCTTTGAAGCTTTTGTAGGCGCTTTATACTTAGACCAAGGATTAGATGTGGTATGGCAATTTGCGCAAGAAGTTATCTTCCCATACGTTGAAGATGATGCGCTAATGGGTGTCATTGACTTTAAAACACAATTCCAAGAATATATTCATCGCTTGAATAAAGGAAGTGTCACATATCGTTTAATTCATGAAGAAGGTCCAGCACATCACCGTCTCTTTACCTCAGAAGTGTTATTAGAAGGTGAAGCGGTGGCAGAAGGCCAAGGCAGAACGAAGAAAGAATCAGAACAAAAAGCCGCAGAGAAGGCTTATAAAGTGATGAATCAGAAACAATGAACAAGCTGTGTATAACAGTGATAGGGAGATCGAGTGAAGTATGGTTTATTTAAAATCAATCAATGCAGTCGGATTCAAATCGTTTGCGCAGCAAACTGAAGTCCACTTTGACCAAGGTGTGACCGCAATTGTAGGTCCGAACGGCAGCGGTAAAAGTAACGTAACAGATGCCATCAAATGGGTCTTAGGTGAACAATCTGCGAAATCTTTACGCGGTTCGAAAATGGAAGATA
This sequence comes from Staphylococcus sp. HMSC65H10, assembly GCF_001839185.1. Lineage (NCBI taxonomy): Bacteria > Bacillati > Bacillota > Bacilli > Caryophanales > Staphylococcaceae > Staphylococcus > Staphylococcus sp. HMSC65H10. The sequence goes on from NZ_KV840306.1 coordinate 44,884, forward strand.
TTATCTTTTCCGGCGCAGAACATCGCAAAGCACAAAACTATGCGGAAGTTCGATTAAAATTAGATAATCATGCACATCAATTAAACGTTGAAGAAGACGAAATCATCGTTACACGCAGGCTGTACCGCAGCGGCGAGAGTGCGTATTATTTAAATAACGAACGTGCCCGTTTAAGAGATATCACAGATCTCTTTTTAGATTCAGGACTAGGTAAAGAAGCATTCAGTATTATCTCACAGGGCCGTGTAGATGAAATCTTGAATGCGAAACCTGCTGACAGACGTCAAATTATTGAAGAATCTGCAGGTGTATTAAAGTATAAAAAACGTAAAGCAGCATCTGTTCAAAAGTTAGATCAAACAGAAGAAAACTTAAATCGTGTTGAAGATATTTTGTATGATTTAGAAGGTCGTGTAGAACCTTTAAGAGAAGAAGCAGCGATTGCGAAAGAGTATCAACATTTATCTAAAGAAATGAAGAAAAGCGATGTATTGGTGACGGTTCATGATATTAATGAGTATAACGAAGCTATCAGTAAAGCAGATGAACGCTTAAATATCTTAAAGAGCCAACAAGCGCAAAAAGAAGCAGACCAAAATCGCTATTCTCGCACACTAGCGAATTATAAAGCGGAATTAAATCAACAAAACGATGAAATTGAACGCTTGAATTATCAGTTAGTCCAAGCAACAGAAGCAGCAGAAAAATTATCAGGTCAGCTGAATGTATTAGAAGAACGTAAGCGTAACCAATCACAAACGAATGCACGTTATGAAGAAGAACAAGAAGCATTGAAAGCACAGCATGCGCAACTGATTGAAGATCAACAACAAGCTAAAGCAGATAAACAAACACTGACTGAAAAACAACAAAGTTTAGCTGCAGAAGTGAAAAAGCTTGAAGACCAATTATATGTATCAGATGCAGATCATGAAGAGCAACTTGAAGAGATTAAAAATAGTTATTATGATTTAATGTCTGAACAATCAGAGGTTAATAACGATATCCGCTTCCTCCAACGCACTATCGAAGAAAACGAAGCCAAACAAAATCGTTTAGATAGTCGTTTATTAGATGCGTTCAACCAATTAAAATCAATTCAGTCTGAAATTAATCAAATCACAGCCCAACAAAAAGAAAAACAACAACAATTAGCTTCCTTAGAGCAACAACAAAAAGACAATGAAGCACAACTGACTGAAACGAAAAATAAACAAAACGAATACGAAGAAAAGTTATACCAAGCGTATCGTTATACAGATAAATTGAAAGCTAAAATAGAAAGTTTAACCAGTCGTGAAGAAGACTATACGTATTTCTTCAATGGTGTAAAACATGTCTTGAAAGCGAAAAACAATCCATTGAACGGTATCCATGGCGCAGTAGCAGAAGTGATTGATGTACCCTCAGAATTAACTACAGCTATTGAAACAGCATTAGGTGCTTCTATGCAGCATATTATTGTGGATACTGAAAAAGATGGACGCCAAGCGATTGCTTATTTAAAACAAAACCGTTTAGGCAGAGCAACATTCCTACCGTTAAATGTCATTCAACCAAGACGTTTACAAGCCGATATTATGAACACTGCCCAACAAGCAACAGGTTTTGTCGGGGTGGCTGCGGATTTAATCGGTGTAGATAACACCTATAGTGCGATTATTTATAATTTGATCGGCAATACCATTATTGTTGATGATTTAAAACACGCAAATGAATTAGCACAAGCGATTCGTTATCGTACACGTATTGTGACATTAGAAGGCGATATCGTGAATCCAGGCGGTTCTATGACTGGTGGCGGTCAACGTCAGACGAAAAGCATTTTAGCACAACGTGATGAATTGACGCAGTTGCTTGAACAGTTGAAACAATTTGAACAGCAGACAACTCAATTTGAAAAAGAAGTTCAAGCAGTCAAAGATGAAGCGAATCAATTGAGTGAAACATATTTAAAAATCAGTCAGCAATATAACGAAGCTAAACAAGCGGTACATAATATCGAACTAGAATTAGACCGTTTGAAGAAAAGTGAAGCACATATTAAGAGTGAACATGAAGAGTTTGAATTTGAGAAAAATGATGGCTATCAAAGTGAAAAGAGCCGCGAAACTTTAGAAGCGAAACAACAACAAAAAGAACAACTTGCGAAAAAGTTAGCTGATTTAGAACAACAAATCGAAAGTTTGACGCAATTATCTAAAGAAGGTAAAGAAAGTACTGCACAATTACAGCAACAATTGCATCAAAAGCAATCAGATTTAGCTGTGTTGAAAGAACGTAGTAAAACACAACGTCAACAACTTGAACGTATTGATAATCAAATCAAACAAAATCAACTTCAACAAGAAAAATTAGCAGAAGATATTGAGCTGTTTAATTCTGATGAAGTGACAGGACAAAAAGCTTTTGAAACGATTCAAAAAGATATTGAAATCAAACAACAAGAAAAAGCAGATTTAAATGAACGCTTAGACGTATTAAAAGGTAAACGTCAAGAAACGAACGCTTCAATAGAAGAATTTGATGACAAACTTCAAGAAACACATCGCGATATCCTATCAATTGAAAACAGCTATCAAGATATCAAAGCAGAGCAATCCAAATTAGATGTGTTGATTTCACATAGTATGGATCACTTAAATGATGATTATCATTTAACGTTTGAAGCGGCAAAAGACCTCTATGAACAAGATGAACCGATTGACGCTTTAAGACAGAAAGTGAAATTGACTAAAATGTCGATTGAAGAATTAGGTCCAGTTAATCTCAATGCGATTGAACAGTTTGAAGAAGTGTATGAACGCTTTACTTTCTTAGATGAACAACGTACTGATTTAAGAGAAGCGAAAGCGACATTAGAACAAATCATTCGTGAAATGGACCAAGCGGTAATGGATCGATTCAAAACAACATTCCATGCGGTTCAAGGACATTTCTCAGAAGTGTTTAAATCGTTATTCGGCGGCGGCCAAGCTGAACTGAAATTAACAGATGATGACTATTTAACTGCAGGTGTTGAAATTATCGTACAACCACCAGGTAAGAAGCTGCAGCATTTGTCATTACTTAGTGGCGGAGAGCGTGCATTAAGTGCAATTGCTTTATTATTTGCGTTATTGAAAGTACGCTCAGCACCATTTGTTATACTAGATGAAGTAGAAGCAGCTTTAGATGAGGCGAATGTAATTCGTTATGCGAATTACTTAAGACAATTATCTGAGAAGACACAGTTTATTGTGATTACACACCGTAAAGGAACAATGGAAGCGGCTGATAGACTATATGGTATTACGATGCAAGAATCTGGTGTATCTAAACTGGTAAGTGTGAATTTAAATACGATAGATGAAGTGTTGAAGGAGGAAGAAAAATGAGCTTTTTTAAACGACTAAAAGATAAGTTTGCGGGCAAACCAACGGAAGAAGAAAAAGAGCTTCAAGACTTAGACCAGACGGAATCGTCAGAAGAAGACAAGAAACCAGCTGAAAAAGAAGAAAAATCAACGTTACCTGAAGCAAAACCTAAAGAAGAACCGAAAGATGATTTCGATTTTGATGACGGTTTAATTTCTATTGAAGAATTTGAAGAAATTGAATCACAAAAATTAGGTGCGAAATTCAGACAAGGTTTAGAGAAATCACGTGAAAACTTCCAAGAGCAATTAAATAACTTGATTGCACGTTATCGCACTGTGGATGAAGATTTCTTCGAAGCCTTAGAAGAAATGTTGATTACTGCTGACGTAGGTTTCAACACAGTGATGGAATTAGTTGATGAACTACGTACAGAAGCACAACGACGTAACATTAAAGAAACAGAAGACTTAAAAGAAGTTATTGTTGAAAAAATTGTAGAAATTTATCAACAAGAAGACGATAATTCTGAAGTGATGAACTTAGAAGATGGCCGTTTGAATGTCATCTTAATGGTCGGTGTCAATGGTGTAGGTAAAACGACTACTATCGGTAAATTGGCACACCGTTATAAAGCAGAAGGCAAGAAAGTCATGCTTGCAGCAGGTGATACATTCAGAGCCGGTGCAATCAACCAATTAAAAGTATGGGGCGAACGTGTCGGAGTAGATGTTATCAGCCAAAGCGAAGGTTCAGACCCAGCAGCTGTGATGTATGATGCGATTAATGCGGCTAAACACCAAGGTGTCGATATTTTAATCTGTGATACTGCAGGACGTTTACAAAACAAAGCGAACTTGATGAATGAGTTAGAAAAAATGAAACGTGTCATCGGACGTGCGGTTCCAGATGCGCCACATGAAGTATTGCTTTGCCTTGATGCGACAACTGGACAAAACGCGTTATCACAAGCACGTAACTTCAAAGATGTAACGAATGTCACAGGTATTGTATTAACAAAACTTGACGGTACTGCTAAAGGTGGTATTGTATTAGCCATCCGTAATGAACTGCATATTCCAGTTAAATATGTTGGTTTAGGTGAGCAATTAGATGACTTACAACCATTCGATCCTGAAAGTTACGTTTACGGCTTATTTGCGGACATGATTGAACAAACAGTTGAAGAACATCAAGAAGAAGCAGCAGAAACAACAGAAAACGACGGTGACACACCTGATGAGCAAAAATGATTTAGTTAAAACATTGCGTATGAATTACTTGTTTGATTTTTATCAATCTTTATTGACGAAAAAACAACGTAATTATTTGGAATTATTTTATCTTGAAGATTACTCTTTGAGCGAAATCGCAGATACTTTTGATGTGAGTCGCCAAGCAGTATATGATAACATAAGAAGAACTGGTGATTTAGTAGAAGATTATGAAGCGAAATTAGCGCTTTATTCAAAATTTGAACAACGTCGTGAAATTTATACTCAAATGAAAGCATCTATTGAAGATCCGGATGCCTTGAAACAATATATTGAGAAACTAGAAGAATTAGAATAAGGAGGTCACTTGGATGGCATTTGAAGGATTATCCGATCGTTTACAAGCGACCATGCAGAAGATCCGAGGAAAAGGGAAAGTGACTGAAGCGGATATTAAAGCAATGATGCGTGAAGTGCGTCTTGCATTGCTTGAAGCCGATGTTAACTTCAAAGTGGTAAAATCATTTATCAAAACTGTCTCTGAACGTGCTTTAGGTTCAGATGTCATGCAATCTTTAACACCTGGCCAACAGGTTATCAAAATCGTTAAAGATGAATTAACACAATTAATGGGCGGCGAAAATGCGACGGTTAATATGGCAAATAAACCGCCGACAGTTGTGATGATGGTTGGTCTGCAAGGTGCAGGTAAAACGACAACTGCAGGTAAATTAGCATTATTAATGCGTAAAAAATACAATAAGAAACCATTGTTGGTTGCAGCCGATATCTATCGTCCAGCAGCGATTGACCAACTTCAAACAGTCGGTAAACAATTAGACATTCCAGTCTATAGTGAAGGCGACCAAGTCCAACCGCAACAAATCGTTGACAATGCATTAAAACATGCTAAAGAAGAACATTTAGACTTTGTGATTATCGATACAGCAGGTCGTCTGCATATTGATGAAAAACTGATGAACGAATTAGCTGAAGTTAAAGAATTGTCTAAACCAAATGAAATTATGTTGGTTGTAGACGCGATGACTGGTCAAGATGCAGTCAACGTTGCGCAATCATTTGATGATCAATTAGGTGTAACAGGTGTTACTTTAACAAAACTTGATGGTGACACTCGAGGCGGTGCAGCTTTATCTATCCGTTCTGTTACGCAAAAACCGATTAAATTTATTGGTGTCAGTGAGAAACTTGACGGTTTAGAATTGTTCCACCCAGAACGTATGGCGTCACGTATCTTAGGTATGGGTGATGTGTTAAGTTTAATCGAGAAAGCTCAACAAGATGTAGATGAATCTAAAGCAAAAGATTTAGAGAAGAAAATGCGTACTGCTTCATTTACATTAGATGATTTCTTAGAACAATTAGACCAAGTTAAAAATCTTGGACCATTAGATGAAATCATGAAAATGATTCCAGGTATGGGCAAAATGAAAGGTATGGATAAGTTAAATATGAGCGATAAACAAATCGATCATATCAAAGCAATTATCCAATCTATGACTTTAGCTGAACGTGAAAGACCAGAAATCTTAAACGTATCTCGTAAGAAACGTATCGCAAAAGGATCAGGTCGTTCACTTCAAGAAGTTAACCGTTTGATGAAACAATTCAATGACATGAAGAAAATGATGAAACAATTTACTGGCGGAGGCAAAGGTAAAAAAGGCAAACGCAGTCAAATTGAAAATATGATGAAAGGCATGAACTTGCCGTTCTAATCGAAAAAGGTGTTGTGAGCAGCGACTTACAACACCTTTTACTGTGTATTAGAGATAAAAAATAAAATTGGTAAAGAGAAACCTCTTTACAAACTTTCTGATACCTGTTATTATTATTTCTTGTAGAAAAGAAAACAAAGACTCAAAGGAGAGAATTATACATGGCAGTTAAAATTCGTTTAACACGTTTAGGCTCAAAAAGAAATCCATTCTACCGTATCGTAGCAGCAGATGCTCGTGCGCCACGTGATGGTCGTATCATCGAACAAATCGGAACTTATGATCCGGTTACTAAAGATGCGTCACAAACAGTTAAAATCGACGAAGAGTTAGCACTTAAGTGGTTAGCTAACGGTGCGAAACCAACTGATACAGTTCACAATATCTTATCTAAAGAAGGTATTTTGAAAAAATTCGACGACCAACGTCAATCTAAGTAATTTAAGCTATAAGTTGCTTTAATCTCATAACCCTGAGACAATACACTTGTCTTAGGGTTATTGTTAAGTATTGGAGCTTTTTTCACGAGACCAAATATTGGAGGCAATGTGCATGAAAGTAGAAGTCGGTAAAATTGTAAATACACATGGGATAAAAGGTGAGGTACGTGTGAAATCTAACTCAGATTTTACAGACACACGCTTTCAACCTGGTGAAGTTTTGACATTGAATCACAAAGGCGAAGAAATTGCGTTAACAGTTGCTTCTTATCGTATGCACAAAGGGTTCCATATGTTGACATTTGAAGGTATCAACAACATTAATGATGTGGAACACTTTAAAGGTGATATTCTGACACAAGAGCGTGATCATGAAGCAATTGAACTTGATGAACATGAGTTTTACTATTCCGACATTATCGGCTGCACAGTTTTTGATGGTGAAACACCGATTGGTCGTGTGAAAGAAATTTTTGAAACAGGTGCCAATGATGTATGGGTCGTTCAAGGTGATAAAGAGTACTTGATTCCCTATATCGCAGATGTTGTCCAAGAAGTAGATGTCTCTGGGCGCCGTATTCAAATTACGCCATTGGAAGGAATGTTCGACGAGTGAAAATTGATTATTTAACGCTGTTTCCAGAAATGTTTGATGGCGTATTAAATCATTCTATTTTAAAGCGTGCACAAGAGAAAGAGATTCTAACAGTGAACACCGTCAATTTCAGAGATTATGCGGTTAATAAACATAATCAAGTTGATGATTATCCATTCGGCGGCGGTCAAGGTATGGTATTGAAACCAGAACCTGTCTTTAATGCGATGAAAGACCTTGAGACGACAGAAAATACACGTGTGATATTAATGTGCCCACAAGGCAAACCCTTCTCACAAGCAGTGGCAGAAGAATTGAGCCAAGCAGAACACTTAGTGTTTATTTGTGGTCATTATGAAGGCTATGATGAACGTATCAGAGAACATTTAGTGACTGATGAAATCTCAATTGGAGATTATGTATTAACAGGTGGAGAATTGCCTGCGATGAGCATGACAGATGCGATTGTACGCTTGATTCCAGGTGTACTCGGCAATCAACAGTCACATCAAGATGACTCATTCTCTGATGGTTTATTAGAGTTTCCGCAATACACACGTCCAAGAGAATTTGAAGGTATGAAAGTACCAGACGTCTTATTATCAGGTAATCACGCAAACATTGATGCATGGCGACATGAACAAAAATTAATTAGAACATTAGTCAAAAGACCCGATTTACTAACAAAGTATCCATTAACATCAGAAGATGAAAAAATACTTGAAAACTACAAAAACCAATTGAAAACCAAATAGCAGTGTGCTAATATTATTTAAGTGTGCTAAGCACGAAAAATCACTATGATCCGCTGCTATTTTGTTGTCGAGGCAAGAACATAGTTTGAAGGAGAGAATAATAAAATGAGTAATCACAAATTAATCGAAGCAGTTACTAAATCACAATTACGCACAGACTTACCAAACTTCCGTGCCGGTGACACTGTACGTGTACACGTACGTATCGTCGAAGGTACTCGTGAACGTATCCAAGTCTTCGAAGGTGTCGTAATCAAACGTCGCGGTGGCGGAGTTTCAGAAACTTTCACAGTTCGTAAAATTTCATCTGGTGTAGGTGTGGAACGTACATTCCCATTACACACACCAAAAATTGAAAAAATCGAAGTAACTCGTCGCGGTAAAGTTAGACGTGCTAAACTTTACTACTTACGTAACTTACGTGGTAAAGCTGCTAGAATTAAAGAAATTCGCTAATTTTAGACAGATAGACATACGAGTAGACAAGGCTGTTCCTAATCATGGAACAGTCTTTTTTTATGTAAATTGTCGTATGAAAATTCTGAAAAATTAGGTATAATGAAAGCATTCTATAAAACGAAAATCATTATTTTTACAAGTACAACAAGAAAATCATCATAGAAGGAGTAGAAGTAAATGAAAAAGAAGGTTTTAGTAACGATTGCGATATTGTTATTCTTTGCGGTTGTCGCATTCAGTATTGTCAGGAATGAATACACAGATCGTGTTAATCCGTTTCTAACTACAGAAAAATCATATGCGAAGGTTGAAAAAGGAACACAATACTATGAAAATGTTCAAGCTTACTCAAAAGATGGAGAACGTGTGCCTTATAAGCTGACATTCAATGGTTTTGATCCTCAAAAAGAGAATGTTGTGATTATCCATAAAGGCAAGTATGTGAAAGAAATCCATTATCTAGATACATTGCCTAAAGATGTAAAAGAATAAGAACGATAAAAGAATCGCCATTTTAATAGAGAAGGCGATTCTTTTATTTATATAGTTTAGATAGATTTGTCACTATTCCAATCATCTGCACTTGGCTTTTGATGTGTGTGATATTGATGAATGATTTCATTGTATTCTCGTTGGTTATGTCCTCTGTATGCCCATAGTCTCACTTTAGAATAAACAATTTTGACATGTTTTAAAACATGTTTCGTTTTTACATTGTTATACAATCCTTGTGCTTTCCACATTTGTACAGCATCCTTCAAGTCATCTTCTTTTGGCACCATTTTGATATTAGGAAGAATGACATCTTCGAAAATAGCGATTTCAACCATATATATAGGAATATCAAAGGATTCTCCTTGAAGGTTGATACTACTTCTTAGAAATAGCAGACTGTCTTCGAATTTCTTATTTTCTATCCAGTCCTCTGAAGTAGCAGCTTTAAACAATGCCATAAGTGTTGAAGGTAAATAGTAAGGGACAGTTTCATATAATGCATTTAGGGTTTGGTAAGCTTCTTTTAACGTCGTATGTGTAAGATAATTATCGCTGATAGCAACCATGTGACTTTTATAATCTGTGCTTATCTTATCTTTTATAGATGCGCTGGTTTCATGTGCTTCAAAGTATGAATTATAAAGTTTGACCACTATTTTAATAGGGATAAAACCGTATAAGTTTACAAGTGCTTCAAAGAATTTGATTTTAGTTTCAGTGTTCAAATCAGTAAGAATATTTGCCTGGATTTTATTATACATCAAAGCTGGTAGAACCTTTTTGGCTTCCCCGACTGATAATCGATTATGGCACAAATCTTTTAATAACGCTTGTTGAAGGTCTTCATCTAAGGCTTGATCTGTAAAATCTTCAATCGACTGTTTAAGTATTTCTTCAGGCTGCAGACCACGTAAACTAAAATAACATTTTAAATGTTCAAATAAGTCACAAGGTAAATAAATCATACTGAGTTCAATGTCGCTAAACAAAATAAAGACAGCAATATTTTCACCAGGGAGTTCTGCACCTACAAAACTGTTTCTATCCTCATAAACCATATACGCAAAAAGTATACGTAAAGGTGGCACGATTTGAATTAATTTTTCAAATAGGCCATAATCTCTCATCACTTTTTTGGTGATTAAGGTACACTTTTCAGAATCAGTCAGTTGATCATAATTTTTAATATTAGCCATCACACATATAAAGTCTAAATTTTTTGTGCTATAACGATCAGCTAAACATGTTTCAAAGTCCATGGTTTCATATAATCTGCGCTTTTCTTCTATTAAAGCTAAAGTTTCGATTTTTGTATGAACCCAATCTTCAAGCAACGGTAAGGAGGAATATTTTTCATTTAAACAACAGTGGTTATAATCATTTAAAAATTCAGGTGAGAGGTAGTAGCGGTCTTTAGCAATAGCGATGATATAGTGTGTCGCTTTCAAATGAGTGAGTTGATAATAGTCTGTTCTAGAAAGTGTGATTATCGTAAGTGTGGAATTTAAAACAGACTCAAGTAATGCTTTTTCAGAAGCATTTAGAAGGTGATCAAAATGATTCATTAATGTCTGATAGGAAATAGAGTTGCTTTGAAGTGCTTTAGTAGAAAGTGAAGTGTTAAATTTTGGAAGTATGTGACTCAGATATTTGTGATTGGTGCTTTGGTAGTTACGCTCTTTCATGTTGTGTTATCAAACCTTTCTAGGCGAATGTTAATGGAGTAGAGATATAAAAATAGTATAAGTAAGAAGATAATAGGCTGTATATGCATAATCACAGACAGTAAAAAAAGCGTAAGTCATTGGTAAAAATAGTGTTGAGGATTAAAAAAACAGTGCGTATCCAAAATATAGAAGGATACACACTGTTTGTTTTATTGTTTCGTTTTGTTTCGTCTGAGTAAATAACGGCACCAGACCACGCTCAACACTAAACCGATTCCTGTAATGATGATTAATGGTTTTAATAATGGTGGTTCATATTTTAAATAAATATCTGTTTGACCTTTCTTAGTTGGAATTACTGTCATAATGCCATTACCTTGTTTAACTTCATGCTTCTTACCATCGATTAACGCATACATTCCATTTCTATAGGCAGTAGGTAAGACAATATAACCATGTGCTGATTTTGGTTTTTGAATGTGTAAGTTACGGTTATTCTTAGTAACTTTGACAGGCGTTAAAGTATCTTTAGTACGATTTAAAGTACTGTAATCTTCACCATAAATACCTTTAAGCTGTAGACGGTATTTACCTTTTGGTAGTTGTAACTTCAGTTCTGGTGAAGCTTTAATACGCATAGTCACAGGGCTGACGAATCGTCGGTATTTGTAGTCTAAGCGATTACGTTTTTGTTTATATTCATTGATTTTTACGTAGTGTTCTGAAGCTGGTGCGATACGTTCAACATCCATTTCTACATACATATCTTGATACTTATTCGCAACGGATTCAGGCAGCTGCATGGTTAAACCACCATTGTTTTTTTGAACTTGAATATGTTTTTGATCTATTTGTTTTGCATCGCGTAATGTTGTCTTTGCTTTTTGTAGTAAGTTAGGGTTCGTTTTAAATGTTGAATTACCTTTTTTATCATCCCAAACAACGCCTTCTAACATGGCTTGTTCACGATCTAACGGTGATTTTAATTGGTCCATATTAAATGTTTTGTTGGTAATATGTGCACTTGGATAATCAATTTGATTTTTTGAATGAACAAAGATTCTATCATCATGTTTGATTTTATCTTTTAGTTCGAAACCGTATGGTATGTTTTTATCTGATTCCATTTTGAAGCGGTCTGTGACATCCCATAAAGCCATTAAGTTAGCTCGGTTATTAAATAAACGATAGGTACTGTTTTTATCAATCGGCATATTAATCTGCATCACATTATCATAATAATTAAGAATTTCACCATCAAAGATGCTTGAATAAAGCGAGATGCCGTTGTAGTTGTAAATGAATGGTGAGTTTAAACCATAAACACTCATATAATCAATACGCATTAAATCATCTTGATTTTCTTTTTGAATGGCTTTGATTTTTTTATTTAGCGGGTGACTGAAGTAATCATAATTTGTGACTTGTTTTACTTCTGCTTCATACTCAGACAAGATATTTTCTTTATATTCTTTTAACTGCCAGAATTGTTGGACTAAAATTAATGCGACTAACATAAGCTTCATCCAATGCTTCATCTGACCATTATAGATAATTAATATCAATGCCAATACTGCAATGATGAGAGCTGTGCTGATCCACCAATGCCATTCGCCTTCAGCATAACGTGATGAAATGATTAAGACTAAAACGGCTGGAATTGTTGCGGCAATTAAAGAAATGATAGACATTTCCGCTAAATATTGAATCATCAAAGCAACCAATATTGCGGCACTCATTGCCAGCATATAGACCCATCTGCGTTGTGGAATAGAAAAGCCGTTAAAGAAACTATCAAATGGGTTGGTAAATGAACCTAATAAGAAAATCCATGTCATAATCGCAAATAAACGATAGAAATAATGTTTGTATAGTTTAAATTGCAGTAGGGCAATCAAAACTAAAATCGACAATAAAATATGAAAACCTGATATAAATGTTTGTTTATCTGTGTTCAATAAATCTACAAAGAATGGATACTCTAATAATGGATTTTGTTTACGATCATTATGCAAGAATGAGCTGACACCTGTGTAAAATCCAAAACTAGCGACCATTAAACTTAATAGTATAGTTACCACTGTAATATAAATCTTCTGTATGCGGTTTAAGATATCCTCTTTATAAACTGCGACAGTTCTATAAATTAAATAAGCACCGATAATAATAGCTTCATAGTAACTGAAATAAAAGTTCGACATCAGTGTTAAGCCTAAACCGATAATCAATAAAGCGGCTTTACGTTCTCTAAATAACTTTTCTACACCTAATATTGTCAACGGTAAGTAAATCAATACATCACCATAAAATGACCAAGTGAAGTTGAAATACATCATGACATTAGAAGCGGTGTATAAAATTGTAGCGATCAGTGCGGTATAACGTTTTAATTTAAAATAGCGCATCATATAGTAAGCAGCAATAAATGTCAAAATAGCTTTGACAATCGCAAAGAATAATTGGTTTCCTGGCCAAAATTCAATACTGCTTGGATTCATATGTAAGAGATGTTCGCCTAACCACACAAATAAAAAGTTTAAGTAGGTAAGTGGAGAGGTTGAATAATAATAAGCTAAATCTGCGATATAATCTCCGCCTAAACCGAAAGAAATATCGTAGAAACTTGAAAAGTGTGTGACGTGTTCATATAAGTATTTTTGAAATGGCATCATTTGTCTGAAACCATCGCCTGCACCACTGAATACAATTTGATGTTTCGTATAAGCGCGGATTGCAGGATAGAAAATAATCAGCATTATTAATGTGCCGATACCAGCAATTTTTAAAAAACGCACTAGGTTATGTTTTAGGGTGAATTTCATTTTTTGTCTCTCCTGAAATTAAAATGCATATGTAGAATTAGGTAATATACTACATATACCCTTTTTAATTTTAGCAGTAACGCGATTATAAAGGGAAATAAATCAACTAATATTAAAATTTTGTAAAGTATCATATTAACTTAATATGAATAATGTCTAACATATAGGGAATATAACTACCGGTAACAATTATATGGGAGTACTATCAATAACAAATCAATTTGGAGGTCTTAATCATATGGTTGAAGTAAGAAATGAATCAGGCATCACTCAAGTTGCGGAGAATGTGGACAGAGTTGCCGCATTAGAATTTTCATTCGTAGATGATTTATTAGCTTTAGATATTAAACCAGCTGCGATTGCTGATGATGGGAATAAAGAGAATTTATTTGAAGCAGTCAGAACACAGATTGGTGAATATGTTTCTTTAGGAGATAGAAACAATCCTGATTTAGATGCTTTAAGAGAAGCGGAACCACAATTAATTATTGCTGACGGTGAACGTCATCACAAAATCTATAGAGATTTAGAAAAAATTGCACCGACAATTTTACTTGAAAGCTTTGATGGCGATTATAAACAAAACTTAGAGTCATTCGAGTTAATCGGTAAAGCTGTATCAAAAGAACAAAAAGCGAAAACACGTGTCGCTGTGCATGAACAAAAGATCAAACAAATCGAAGAGGGTATTACTTTAGATAAAAGTTTAGGCACATTGGCTGCAGTAGTGACAGATAATCATATTGTAGGACATGATGCGAACAGTTATGTTGGTCAATTCTTAAAACGTCTTGGCTTCAAAATGGCAATCACTCAAGCGGACTCAAAAACGTATCCAGAATATAAAGATGGGCCATATCTAAAATTAACGGATGAACAATTAAAAACATTAAATCCAGAACGTTTAATTTTAATGGTTGATGATGAAAATGCAGATGCATTAGAAGAATTACGTCAATCAGAAGTTTATAATTCAATCAATGCGAAGAAAAACGGACGTATTCATTTCGTAAACCGTGAATTATGGGCAAAATCACGTGGTTTAGTAGCGTCTGAACACATTGCAGAAGACTTAGCGAAATTCGAAGAATAAGTCTAAGTGAGATTAATACAAGTACCGAAAACATCTACCTTTTTCGGTGCTTGTATTTTTTTATGCCATATTATAGAGAATATAGGGTATTAAACACTAATCAAGTTTAATTGAAATGACGGGAGTGGCGTATATGGAATACGAAGTAAAGCATTTAAATGAATTAAAGGTTATTGGTTATTTGAGTAAATATGCGACGATGCAAGACGCGCAACAAAATTTACCGAAAGCATGGCAAAAATTTCATGAATCAGGTGAAGAACAAACTTTATCTGAATTAAGCAACCACCAATTAGAAGGATACTTAGGAGTGATTATACCTACAGAAGCAGGGATGAATTACTTAATTGCGGTAACTTCTGATAATCAATTTGGATCAGGCTTGCATCCTTATGCTCTACCTCAAGGCGATTATCTGGTTGTAAATGCTAAAGGACCTGTACCAGAATCAATCCAGCAAGTATGTCAAAAAGTGTTTAACCCTGAGTTCTTAGCAAGCGAAGGTTATCACATGGCTGAAGGACCAGCTTTTGAATTCTATCCACATGGAGATGTGACTTCATCAGATTATGAAGCACAAGTGTATGTGCCGGTGGTAAAGAAAGAAGAAAATAAATAATAAAATATACAAAAACACAGACACGTTAATCATCTATACATGTCTGTGTTTTTGTATTTATATCACTTGGATTCCGGATTGTTCAAACTCTTCTTGTTGTTCATTGGTAATCTCATCATCTGTAATTAATTGGTTAAAGTCCTCTAACTCCCCAATTTTAGCAGTAACTACACGGTTAATTTTACTGCTGTCTGCGGTTAAGTATTTTTGTTGTGAAATATTCATTAAGCGTCTTCTAGTCTCAACTTCCTCGATACTATAATCTGTCACACCATAGGGTACAGATAATCCACTACAACAAAAGAATCCTTTATTAATATTTAGATGTTCAAAATTGAAAAGAAAATCAAACTGAGTCAATGATTGTTCTGAACTTCTAACTTTCCCACCTATTGAAATCAATGTGTGATTATACTGCATACATTGGATTAAAACTGGAATCGAGTTAGTAACAATTGTTAAATGGCGTTTAGTTTCTAAGCCTTTTGCGATTTGTAGAGTAGTCGAACCACTATCTAAATAGATACAATCCCCGTCATCAATCAACTTTAAAGCTTTTTCAGCGATTAACTTTTTCTTAGTTAAATTACGATCTAAACGACGCTCAATCGCAGACTCTCCATTCGATTCTTTATTAAGTCTGATGCCTCCGTATTCTTTCTGTACTAATTCTAGTTTGACCAATTGTTGAATATCTCTTCGCAAAGTTTCCATAGAAATATTGAGTTCCTTATGTAATGTTTTTAGTTCTAAAAACTCTTGTTCTTCTAGTTTTTCAATGATTTTACTTCTTCTCTCAGTTGGCAACATTAGGCTCACTCCTTGAAAATTGTTAGTTTTATCATACCTTAAATTCAATAGGAGTAAACAGAGTTAGTAAAGAATTAGTCATAAGTTAATCAATACTTACACATTTTTAACACTGACTTAATATGCATCTCTTATACTTTGAGTAGATTAAAGCGGAGGTGCAAAAATGCTTAGTTTAAAAAACGTATCAAAAACATACGGAAAAGATGAAGTTTTAAAAGATATTAATTTAGATATAGAAGACGGTGAGATTGTAGCTTTACTTGGACCAAGTGGTTGTGGAAAAACAACGCTATTAAACATGATTTTAGGTTTAACAGAAGTAACAAAAGGTTCAATTCATTATAATGAGTCGCCAATTCATCATTTGCCAATGAAAAAAAGAGGTTTCAATATTGTGTTTCAAGATTATTGTCTATTTCCCCACTTGAATGCGCGAGACAATGTTTTTTATGGTCTTAAAAATATAAAAAAAGATCCTAACACCAAAGAAATCACAGATCTAATTGAATTATTAGAACTTAGACCACATCTTGATAAGAAAGTTCATGAGTTGTCTGGCGGTCAAAAGCAACGTGTTTCAATAGCACGTACCATAGTGATGCAACCTAAAGTTTTATTAATGGATGAACCGCTGAGTGCTTTAGATGGAATGATTAAAGAAAGAATCAAGAATATGATTGTAAGAGTCGCTAAATCAATGTCACTTACAACTATTATGGTGACACATGACCCAGAAGAAGCATTAACAATGGCAGATAAAATCGTAGTGATTCAAAATGGCAGCATTGCCCAGTTTGGAACACCTGAAGAAATTATTCATCAACCGAAATCAACTTTTGTTAAACAGTTTATCTTAAATCAATTAGAAATTAAACGTCAACATATTTATCAATTGTTTGGTGAGCAACATGGTGCATAAGTTATGGAGTCAACGTATCATTCAAATTCTATTATTTGCTTTTTTTGTAATCTTTTTGATTATTCCAATCCTATTTTTACTGGGTCGTTCAATTATTGCTGAGGGTCAACTCAGCAGCATTTATTTTAAAGAGGTATTGTCAAATCCTGAAGTTACAACAGCATTAATGCGAAGTTTGAAATTATCTTTGATTTCAGCTTTCACGACAGCAATCTTAGCGTTTTTAATAGCGTATGCACTTCAATTAACAGCTATAGCTAAATGGATAAAACGCTACACGCACAGTATGGTCATCTTACCTATGTTGGTACCTACAATTACTTATGGTTTCTTATTAATGTATTTGTTTGGTAATGAAGGATTGATTGCGAGATTAGTTGGACAACCTTTGTTTACGGTTTATGGCGAGAAGGGCATGTTAATTGGTTACGTGATTTATACGTTGCCAGCGGCATTTATCATTATTAATAATGCGTTTAATTATGTAGATCACCGCTTCTTCTATGTGTCGGAATTATTACATGATAAAGGACCACGAGCTTTCTACCATACAACTTTCAGACCTTTAATGATTCCGATAGGTAATGCGTTTATACTGTCCTTTATTTTAAGCTTTACTGATTTCGGTATTCCCGCTTCCATCGGTGCAGATGATACAGTTATCTCAATTTTACTGTATCAAACCATATTAGGTTCTATACCGAAGTTTGCACAAGGTGCAGTACTTGCATTCTTAATGTTAATACCAGCTATCTTAGGTTTTGTATTTTTATCAGTACTAGAAAGATGGAATGTAGAACATCGATCTGCACAACAATTTGAATTAAATAAAAAACCGCTTCGTGACATTTCTATTGGTGTGCTTGTCTTTGTGATTAGTAGTATGATTCTCTTAATTTTTTTAGTCATGTTTATTGTGCCGTTCACTGAGAATTATCCGTACAATAACAAGTTCACATTAAAGCATATCCTAAATTTATTGAATGATGAAATTTTAGTGCGTGTTTATCTACAATCTATATTTGTAGCTGTAACTACTGCGGTTTTTGGAACAATTATTGCATTCTTCAGCGCCATGATTAGTGTTCGTACTAAGTTAAAAGGACGACGTATGATTAATGTCATTGCAATGTTGACGAATACAGTGCCGGGCATGATTTTAGGTCTTGCATATTTATTGTTCTTTCAAGGGACTACTATCAAAAATACGTTCTTGATTGTAATCATCAGTATTGTTGTTCATTATTTCACCACGCCATATTTGATGGCAAAAGGTGCAATGGACAAACTGGATAAATCTTGGGATGTTACTAGTTCATTATTAAGAGATAGTTGGTTTGACACGATATTCAAAATCATTTTACCTAATATGAAATCAACCATTATAGAGATGCTGAATTATTACTTTATTAATGCAATGGTGACGATCAGCGGTGTTATTTTCTTAGTTTCAACTTCAACACAAATTGTATCTACACAAATTAATCAACTTCAGCATTTCAACAGATTTACAGATATCTTCATTTTGTCGATATTGATTTTATTAACAAATGTGGTGGTACGTATTTTCAGTCATTTTTGGCTGCAATTTGATCAAAGGAGGAACTTGCGATGAAATTTAAGATAATCATGACTGCCATATTTTGTGCTGTATTGCTTTATTTTTCTTATGTTGGATTTGGCGCAAGTTCAAACAAAATTATAATTCAAACGAATGCAGATGAAGAAGCCATCGCCGCAATGAAAAAAGCACTTGATACTCACGGATATCGCGGAGAGTATTTGATTCAACCACAATCCACTTCTGAATTGGGCGGGAAAATCATGGCTGAAGGGAAGCATCTTGATGCAGATATTGTAACTCTAGCAAGCTATTACTTAGAAAGTGCACAACAAGAACATGATATGTTTGTACCTTTATCAAATCGTATGTCGAAGAATGAGATTAAGCCATATCCTAATTATATGGCACCTATACTCGGAAATATGGGATCGCTATTTGTGAATACAGAAGCATTTAAAGAGAAAAATTTGCCTGTACCTCATTCAATTAAAGATCTGACAAAACCCCAATATAAAAATGAAATATCATTTCCTAATATCATGGACTCCTCAACAGGATGGTTGCTCATACAAGGTGTCTTAAATGAATATGGTGAACAAGAAGGACAAAAAATATTGAAACAACTGATTATTAATGCAGGCCCACATCTTGAAAGTTCAGGTTCGGGACCTTTGAAAAAAGTACAATCAGGAGAAGCCTCAATAGGTGCTGGTTTAAGAAACCAAGCCATTGATGCTGAACAAGAAGGACAGCCCATTAAACATATAGACCCGACAGAGGGTAATTTTGCATTAACAGAAGCAGCTGCAGTAGTTAAAAAAGGTGGTAAACGTCAGCAAAAAGCAGAAAAAATGGTTGAAGTCATTCAAAAATATGGCCGACAAGATTTATTGAAAGAATATCCAGTCCCGTTATATAAAGGGGAGTCTGTTGATTCTGAAATGAAACCAAGTAGACCTGAATCGTGGCCAAAATCACTAACTGTAGATTTATTAGATAAACATCAAACTATTTTTAAAGAAGCGAAAAAAGAAGCAGATATTGAAAAAAATAAATAAAAGGAGTGGGTAAGGGTGACAAAGCAATATAAATTATTAACGCCTGGTCCATTGACTACAACACAAACGGTAAAAGAACAGATGCTGGAAGATCGATGTACTTGGGACGATGCATATAAAAATTTAACACAAACTATACGTCAAAACTTATTGGAGATTGCAGAAGCAAATCCTGAAACCTATACGACAGTGCTACAACAAGGCAGTGGTAGTTTTGTTGTTGAAAGTGTCCTACAAACAGCATTAAGTGAGAAAGATCATGTGCTAATTATTAGTAATGGGGCTTACGGTAATCGTATGATTGAAATGGCGCAACGTATCAATAAACGTGTTACAGCTGTAAAAGTAGATTTTGAAAACATACCAGATTTTCAACAAGTCGAAGCGGTGGTGCAGGACAATCCATCAATCACACATATTGCAATGGTCCATTGTGAAACGACAACAGGGATATTGAATCCACTCTTACCTTTTACAGAAATTGCGGAGAAATATAATTTGATTACGATTGTAGATGCGATGAGTAGTTTTGGTGGCATACCGATACATGTAGAAGAATTAAATATAGATTATTTAATCAGCAGTGCGAATAAGTGTATTCAAGGTGTGCCTGGGTTTGGTTTTGTCATTGCAAAACAGGCTACACTTAATAATACAAAAGGGAATGCACAGAGTTTAGCCTTAGACTTATATGATCAATGGCAGACAATGGAACAAGATAAAGGAAAATGGCGCTATACCTCACCTACACACGTTGTCGCAGCATTTCATCAGGCATTAATAGAACTTGATAAAGAAGGTGGGGTCGAGGCAAGATATAATAGATATCGTGAACTAAATGAATATCTAAGAAAGCATTTATCTGAAATTGGATTCGAACCTTATATCGAGGATGCAAATCAATCACCTATCATCACAACATTTTTATACCCGTATGAAACGTTTGACTTTAATGATTTTTATCAAAAGATGAAAGAGGTTGGATTTATACTCTATCCAGGGAAGTTGATGGATACACCGTCTTTCAGAATTGGGAACATTGGTGATTTAGAAATAGAAGATTTATACAATTTAATCGGAAATATCCGCAAGTATCTTTTAGAGGAGGCTGAATAACATGATAAACAAAATAGAAGGTGTTATTTTTGACTGGGCAGGCACAATGGTAGATTTTGGGTGTTTTGCACCGGTACATGTTTTTGTAGATATTTTTAAAGATGCAGGTATTGAAGTTACAATTGAAGAAGCTAGAGAACCAATGGGCATGTTAAAACGCGATCATATTCAAGCGATGTTAGAAATGCCGAGAATACAAAAGCTATGGGAAGAAACATATCAACGAAAAGCAACAGAGGAAGATATTGACAATTTATACGCTAAATTTGAAACGCAATTAATGGAGACGCTCGAAAACTTTACTACGCCTATTCAAGGTGCAGTAGACACAGCGAATTGGTTAAAAGCAAAAGGTATTAAAGTGGGGTCAACCACAGGTTACACATCAGAAATGATGGAAGTCGTTAAGAAACACGCAGCTCTTCAAGGGTATGAACCTGATTTTATTGCGACAGCTGATTTAGTTGGAGGTTATGGTCGCCCATATCCTTATATGATTTTCAAAAACATGGAACAACTTGTACTACAGAATGTGAAACATGTATTAAAAGTAGGAGATACAGTTTCTGATATTCAAGAAGGTGTCAATGCAGGAGTGATTACTGTTGGTGTGATTAAAGGCAGTTCTCTTGCAGGTTATAATGAAGAAGATTGGCGCCATTTATCGATTGATGAACGCACAGAAATTGGTAAAAAAGTAAAAGAAAAATTCGAAGCAAATGGTGCAGATCATGTAATATACAGTATTGAAGAATTACCAGGATTAATCGAAGAAATAAATGTATAAGATGAAACAGAAACTCAAGCACTTAATCAGTTGTTTGGGTTTCTTTTTTCATTTTTTCAAGACTTCTAAAATATAGTATAATAGAGAGAATGTAAAATAGAGTAAAGCGATGAATGAAAGGTGATGAAACATGGTTATTCAATGGTATCCAGGGCATATGGCGAAAGCTAAACGTGAAGTGTCCGAACAGTTAAAGAAAGTGGATGTGGTCTTTGAATTAGTAGACGCACGTATTCCTTACAGTTCAAGAAACCCGATGATTGATGAAGTGATTCAAAATAAACCACGCGTGGTTATTTTAAATAAAAAAGATATGGCGAATTTAAATGAAACAGCCAAATGGGAAGACTATTTCAGAAGTAAAGGTTATTTCCCAGTATCAGTAGATGCGAAGCATGGTAAAGGCTTGAAATCAGTAGAACAAGCGGCTGTACAAGCGACAAAAGAAAAATTCGAACGTGATAAAGCGAAAGGCTTAAAACCACGTGCAATTCGTGCCATGATTGTAGGTATTCCAAATGTAGGTAAATCTACGTTAATTAATAAACTTGCGAATAAAGCTATTGCGAAAACAGGTAATACACCAGGTGTAACGAAACAACAACAATGGATTAAAGTAGGTAAATCACTGCAATTATTAGATACACCAGGGATTTTATGGCCGAAGTTCGAAGATCAAATAGTTGGTAAGAAATTAAGTTTAACAGGTGCGATTAAAGATAGTATCGTACACTTAGATGACGTAGCCATTTTTGGTTTAGAGTTCTATAAAGCACACGCGCTTGAAGCATTACAAAAACATTATAATGTTGATTTAGATGCAGAAGCTGAAAATATTGAATGGTTTGATGCGATTGGACGTCGACGTGGTCTATTACAACGCGGCAATGAAGTGGATTATGAATCAGTCATTGAATTAATTATTAATGATATTAGAAATGCGAAACTTGGTACACAAAGTTTTGATATTTATAAAGAGATGGCAGATGAAATTAAATAATGGGACAGTCAATCAAAGCAATTAAAGAAGCGTTAAAAGATGTAAAAACTTTAGCTGAACTGGAAACACTTGAATGGCATCAAGATGAAAGAAAAGGTGTACAACAAGCTTTATTAAGTCGTAAAAGACAATTAGAAAAGGAAGCGGCACTTGTTGAACAATACCAAGAGATGTCGTTATATGAAAATGATATTTTAGCGCATGACAATAAGGCGATTATTTGCGGTATAGATGAAGTCGGCAGAGGACCTTTAGCTGGGCCAGTAGTCGCATGTGCTGTGGTATTAAATGAAGGGCATGCATATTATGGCTTAAATGATTCAAAGAAAGTTTCAGCTGCTAAACGTGCACAGCTGAAATCTGCGCTAGAAGCAGAAGCGACATATGCTTACGGAATTGCGACTCCAGAAGAAATCGATGATTTAAATATTTATCAAGCAACGCAAGTGGCGATGATACGTGCGATTGAAGCTTTATCTATCAAACCGACGCATTTATTGATTGATGCGATGGAATTACCGTTAGATATTGAACAAACTTCTATCATTAAAGGTGACGCAAAAAGTGTGTCCATAGCAGCAGCCAGTATCATGGCAAAAGAATACCGTGATGCTTATATGCGTGAACTCGCAAAACAGCATCCGGGATATGATTTTGAACATAATGTTGGTTATGGCACAAAAGCACATTTAGCAGGAATTGATAAATTAGGTGTGATTCCAGAACATCGTAAATCATTTGAACCAATTAAATCTCTTACAACAAAATAGTTTTAAAAATAAGGTTGGTGCAAATTGTAATATTTGTTTCCAACCTTGTGTAATATTCAGATTAATTTGGAAAAAGCTAGAATAGTTGCAATATCACACTTCACGAGGATTCGAGATAAAGTCTAAAAGTTAACAAAATTGACAAAAATAGCCGCTTTCAGTTTACAATAGCGCTTACATTTTCTATAATTAACAGTGTACTTAACCTAAGAAACAGGAGGATGGAGAATGAATATCCACGAGTATCAAGGAAAACAAATCTTTCGTTCAATGGGCGTTCCAGTTCCAGAAGGACGTGTAGCATTCACTGCTGAAGAAGCAGTAGACAAAGCTAAAGAATTAGACACTGATGTTTATGTTGTAAAAGCACAAATCCACGCTGGGGGTAGAGGTAAAGCTGGCGGTGTTAAAATCGCTAAGTCATTATCTGAAGTGGAAGCTTACGCTAATGAATTATTAGGTAAAACACTTGTAACTCACCAAACAGGTCCACAAGGTAAAGAAGTTAAACGTTTATACATTGAAGAGGGCTGCGATATTCAAAAAGAATATTATGTCGGATTCGTTATCGACCGTGCAACAGATCGTGTAACGTTAATGGCATCTGAAGAAGGCGGTACTGAAATTGAAGAAGTAGCGGCTAAAACGCCAGAAAAAATCTTCAAAGAAACAATCGATCCTGTTGTTGGTTTAGCACCATACCAAGCACGTCGTATTGCATTCAACATTAATATTCCAAAAGAATCAATCAACAAAGCGGCTAAATTCTTAATCGCTTTATACAATGTATTTATCGAAAAAGATGCATCAATCGTTGAAATCAACCCATTAGTTACAACTGGTGACGGTGATGTTTTAGCATTAGATGCGAAAATCAACTTTGACGATAACGCATTATTCAGACACAAAGACATTTTAGAATTACGTGATTTAGAAGAAGAAGATCCAAAAGAAATCGAAGCTTCTAAATATGATTTATCATACATCGCTTTAGATGGCGACATCGGCTGCATGGTTAACGGTGCAGGTTTAGCGATGGCTACAATGGATACAATCAATCATTTTGGCGGAAATCCGGCTAACTTCTTAGACGTAGGCGGCGGCGCTACGAAAGAAAAAGTTACTGAAGCATTCAAAATCATCTTAGGTGATGATCATGTTAAAGGTATCTTTGTTAATATCTTCGGCGGAATCATGCGTTGTGATGTTATCGCAGAAGGTATCGTAGCAGCAGTTAAAGAAGTCGACTTAACATTACCTTTAGTAGTTCGTCTTGAAGGTACAAATGTTGAAATCGGTAAACAAATCTTAAAAGATTCAGGTTTAGCAATTGAGCCAGCAGCAACTATGGCTGAAGGCGCTCAAAAAATTGTCAAACTTGTCAAAGAAGTCTAAGGAAAGGATGAGACACTAAGATGAGCGTATATGTAGATAAGAACACAAAAGTAATTGTACAAGGTATCACTGGGTCTACAGCCCTTTTCCATACGAAACAAATGCTTGAATATGGTACTCAAATCGTTGTTGGGGTAACTCCTGGTAAAGGTGGTCAAGTTGTTGAAGGTGTACCAGTATTCAACACTGTAGAAGAAGCGAAAAAAGAAACAGGTGCAAACGTATCAGTTATTTACGTACCAGCACCATTCGCAGCTGACGCAATTTTAGAATGTGCTGATGCTGAATTAGATTTAGCAATCTGTATTACAGAACACATTCCTGTATTAGACATGGTTAAAGTTAAACGTTACTTAGAAGATAAACACACTCGTTTAATCGGACCAAACTGCCCAGGTGTTATTTCACCAGATGATTGTAAAATCGGTATTATGCCTGGCTACATCCACAAAAAAGGCCACGTAGGTGTTGTATCTCGTTCAGGTACATTAACTTACGAAGCAGTGCATCAATTAACTGAAGAAGGCATTGGTCAAACTACAGCGGTAGGTATCGGTGGCGACCCAGTCAACGGTACAAACTTTATCGATGTATTAGATGCATTCAATAAAGACGAAGACACTAAAGCTGTCGTAATGATCGGTGAAATCGGCGGTACTGCTGAGGAAGAAGCGGCTGAATGGATTAGTAAAAATATGACAAAACCAGTTGTAGGATTCATTGGTGGTCAAACAGCACCTCCAGGAAAACGTATGGGTCACGCTGGTGCGATTATTTCTGGCGGTAAAGGTACTGCTAAAGAAAAAATCAAAACATTGAATGACAATGGTGTTAAAACTGCAGATACACCTTCTGAAATTGGTTCAACATTAATTGAAGCAGCTAAAGAAGCAGGTATCTATGAAGAGTTATTAACAGTTAAAAAAGACGCGTAATTCACTGCGTTTTATAAACCAGGCATGGATTTGTACTTAGATACAAGTCTGTGCCTTTTTTCATGTTAAAGTTGAGTATTCACATAGTCATTGAAACATAACTTGATTTTTCATATATAATAGTAGAAACTCTGAATAAGCTTTTTTATAGAAAAGTATTGTTTCCATTATATAAAAGGTCGTATAATAACGAAAAAACCACAAGAAAGCAGGTAAACGATTGAACCTCAAAGAATTAGATTTAGAACTCCTCAAATTACGCTACGCAGGTTACTCCACAAAGCAAATATACGCACTTTTATTCAGGTATCCAGACTATTTTGAACTAAATTTACCAGAAAGAATGACAAAACTTCGACAATTTTCACAAAATACTGCCTCTAAAACTATGCTTCTGCATTATCAAACATATTGTCAGATAGAGCCTAATGATATTTATCAATCGTTGGTCTCTCGAAACATCTACTTAATTTCCATTTTTCATCCTGATTATCCTCACTTACTTAAACACATTTATGCACCTCCATTATTATTATTTTGTAAAGGCAATAGAACTTGCTTAAAAGCACCTCACTATTTAAGTGTCGTCGGTTCTAGAGAAGCGACAAAGTATACACAAAATGCATTAGAATACCTCTTTACGAATGAAGCATTACATGATCTCGTTATCGTTTCAGGTTTAGCTAAAGGTGGAGATGCATTTGCACATGAAGCGGCTTTACACTATAATATGGCAACGATTGGCGTTTTAGCATTTGGTCATTATCATCATTATCCTAAAGAAACGCGTGCATTACGAAAACGAATAGAACAAACAGGTTTAACCCTCTCAGAATATATCCCCACAGATAGACCTGCCAGATATAAATTTCCGGAACGTAATCGTATCATTAGCGGTTTATCGCAAGGCGTACTGATTACTGAGTCTAGAGAAAGAAGCGGCGCACAAATCACAGTAGATTTAGCTTTAGAACAAGACAGAAATGTTTATGTGTTGCCAGGCAGCTTATTTCAAAAATTGACCATTGGAAATTTAAAACGCGCACAAGAAGGCGCGAAAATCGTTTTGAGTGCGCAAGATATTATGGAAGATTATGAAACATTAAATTGATTGAAAAAATGAAATAAAGACTTAAATGAAATGATGTCTGTTCATTTTCAGGTGAATTAAAATATTGACAAATGTAAAATAAACCGTTTATCATTTATCTTTGTAACAAGGAACATTTTATTGAAGCAGAGGGGGATCTACTTTGGCAGATAATTTAGTCATAGTTGAGTCGCCTGCAAAAGCTAAAACAATTGAAAAATATTTAGGGAAACGATATAAAGTTATCGCTTCAATGGGGCATGTCAGAGATTTGCCAAGAAGCCAAATGGGCGTTGATGTTGAAGATGATTTTGAACCCAAATATATTACGATTCGTGGTAAGGGACCAGTCGTTCAAGAGTTGAAGAGACATGCTAAAAAAGCAAAGAAAATCTTCCTAGCAAGTGACCCGGACCGTGAAGGTGAAGCAATTGCATGGCACTTAGCAAACATTTTGAAATTAGATGAACATGCGAAAAACCGAGTAGTATTTAACGAAATTACAAAAGATGCAGTTAAAGAAAGTTTTAAAACGCCGAGAAGTATTGAAATTAATTTAGTGGATGCACAACAAGCACGTCGTATTGTAGACAGATTAGTGGGCTATAACATTTCTCCGGTATTATGGAAAAAAGTTAAAAAAGGACTTTCAGCAGGACGTGTTCAATCTGTCGCATTACGTTTAGTCATTGATCGTGAAAATGAAATCCGTAACTTCAAACCAGAAGAATACTGGAAAATAGAAGGGAAATTCCGTTATAAAAAATCTACGTTTACAGCGAAATTCCTTCATTATAAAAACAAACCGTATAAACTACAAAAAAATGAAGACGTTAAATTCATTACAGACCAATTAAATGGTAATGAGTTTGAAGTGACTAAAGTCACACGTAAAGAGAAGAAACGTAATCCAGCAAATCCATTTACAACGTCTACTTTACAACAAGAAGCTTCAAGAAAATTGGGCTTCAAAACAAGAAAGACTATGATGGTTGCACAACAACTTTATGAAGGTATTGACCTTAAACGTCAAGGTACAGTTGGTTTGATTACGTATATGCGTACTGACTCTACACGTATCTCTGCAGATGCGAAAGCAGAAACAAAAGATTTTATCACTGAAAAGTACGGTAAAGAATATGTATCTCATCGTAAACAAACAGGTAAGCAAGGGGACCAAGATGCACACGAAGCTATTCGTCCTACAAAGACACTGCGTACACCTGACGAAATGAAATCATTCTTAACAAAAGACCAACACCGTTTATATAAATTGATTTGGGAACGTTTTGTCGCAAGTCAAATGGCACCTGCTGTAATTGACACAGTTGCGATGGATGTTGAACAAGGTGATATTAAGTTCCGTGCGAATGGTCAAGCTATCAAATTCAAAGGATTCATGACATTATACGTTGAATCTAAAGATGAAGAAGAAGAACAAAACAAACGCTTGCCGATTATTGATGAAGGTGAAACTGTAATCGCAACAGATATCGAACCTTCTCAACACTTCACACAACCACCTCCAAGATATACAGAGGCGCGTTTAGTTAAAACGTTAGAAGAATTGAAAATCGGTAGACCATCTACGTATGCGCCGACAATTGATACGATTCAAAAACGTAATTATGTGAAGTTAGAAAGTAAACGTTTCGTACCTACTGAATTAGGTGAAATTGTTTATGAGCAAGTCAAAGAATACTTCCCGGAAATCATCGATGTTGAATTTACAGTAAACATGGAAACATTGCTGGATAAAATCGCTGAAGGCGATGAAAACTGGCGTAATGTTGTCGGCAACTTCTACAATGGCTTCAAAGACGATGTAGAACGTGCTGAAAAAGAAATGGAAAAAATTGAAATCAAAGATGAGCCTGCTGGTGAAGATTGTGAAAAATGCGGTTCGCCAATGGTGATTAAAATGGGACGTTACGGCAAGTTTATGGCTTGTTCAAACTTCCCAGATTGCAGAAACACGAAAGCCATCGTTAAAGAAATCGGCGTGAAATGTCCGAAATGTAAGGATGGCGAAGTGGTAGAACGTAAATCGAAGAAAGGCAGAATCTTCTACGGCTGTTCAAACTATCCAGAATGTGACTTTATCTCATGGGATAAGCCAGTCGGCAGAGATTGTCCGAAATGTGATCATCATTTAGTTGTTCGTAAAAAAGGACGTTCTAGTCAAGTCGTATGTTCGAACTGTGATTATAAAGAAGAAGTACAAAAGTAAAGTAAGAGCTGAGAGGTTGGACACAAAAAGCACAACGCTGCTTGCGTCTCGCCTCTTTTCATCTGAATGAGGAGGATTTATTTATGACAGAGACAGTTAACGTGGTCGGTGCAGGTTTAGCTGGTTCAGAAGCTGCATACCAGCTTGCGCAACGAGGTATCAAAGTTAATTTGATTGAAATGCGTCCAGTAAAACAAACACCAGCCCACCATACAGATAAATTCGCGGAATTAGTTTGTTCGAACTCATTACGCGGCAACTCACTGACAAATGCGGTAGGTGTGTTAAAAGAAGAAATGCGTCGCTTAGATTCATTGATTATTAGAGCGGCTGATAATGCACGTGTGCCAGCTGGCGGTGCGTTAGCAGTAGATAGACATGACTTTGCAGGTTATATTACTGATACTTTGAAATCACATCCGAATATTACAGTTATCAATGAAGAAATTGAGAAAATCCCTGAAGGTTATACAATTATTGCGACAGGTCCATTAACGACAGAAGGGCTTGCGAAAGAAATTGTGGATATTACAGGTGAAGATCAACTTTACTTCTATGATGCGGCAGCACCGATTATCGAAAAAGATACGATTGATATGGATAAAGTCTACTTGAAGTCACGTTATGATAAAGGTGAAGCGGCTTACTTAAACTGTCCGATGACAGAAGAAGAGTTCGACCGTTTTTATGATGCGGTGTTGGAAGCGGAAGTTGCGCCGGTAAATGAATTTGAAAAAGAAAAATATTTCGAAGGCTGTATGCCATTTGAAGTAATGGCTGAGCGCGGACGTAAAACATTACTATTTGGGCCAATGAAACCTGTAGGATTAGAAGACCCTAAAACAGGTAAGCGTCCATTTGCGGTGGTTCAATTACGTCAAGATGACGCAGCAGGTACACTTTATAATATTGTCGGATTCCAGACACATTTAAAATGGGGTGCACAAAAAGAAGTTATCCGTTTAATCCCTGGTTTGGAAAATGTTGATATTGTACGTTATGGCGTTATGCACCGTAATACATTTATCAACTCACCTGATGTCTTAAGTGAAACATATCAACTTAAAGGACATGATCAAGTTTACTTTGCAGGTCAAATGACTGGTGTAGAAGGTTATGTGGAAAGTGCTGCCAGCGGTTTAGTGGCTGGTATCAATGCGGCGCATAAACTACAAGGCAAAGCAGAAGTGATTTTCCCGCGTGAAACAATGATCGGCAGTATGGCATATTATATTTCACATGCGAAGAATAATAAGAACTTCCAACCGATGAATGCAAACTTCGGTTTAGTGCCGTCACTTGAGAAAAGAATTAAAGATAAAAAAGAACGTTATGAGCAACAAGCGAATCGTGCTTTAACGTACTTAGAAAACTTTAAGCAAACATTGTGATAAATTATGAATATTTTGATAAAATAGATTTGTGTTTAGAAAACGTTTGCGGTTTCGAGACTTAAATCACTGCAGCTCCCTCTGTCTATATGCTACAATGCAAATGATGGAGGGGTTTTTATTGAATAAAATCCAAGATTCTTTTTTATACATGTTAAAGGTAGAACGCTTTTTTTCTAAACATACTTTGAAATCATATCACGACGATTTGATGCAGTTTAATTCTTTTTTAGAACAGGAGCATTTACAATTAAAATCTTTTGAATATAAGGATGCAAGAAATTATTTATCTTATTTATATTCAAAAGGCTTGAAAAGAACAACAGTTTCTCGTAAAATTTCAACGTTACGGTCTTTTTATGAATACTGGATGACGCAAGATGACACAGTAGTAAATCCTTTTGTTCAACTTGTGCATCCAAAGAAAGAGCAATATTTGCCTCATTTTTTCTATGAAGAAGAAATGAGTGCGTTATTTGAAACAGTTGAAGAAGATGAACATAAAGGCATGCGTGATCGTGTCATTTTAGAATTATTATATGGTACGGGCATTCGTGTTTCAGAATTAGTGAACATTAAGTTAGAGGATTTAGATTTAAATTCACCAGGTGTGAAAGTGCTTGGGAAAGGTAATAAAGAACGCTTTATTCCTTTTGGAAATATGTGCAGAGAGAGTATTGAACGTTATCTTTCAGAATTTCCTCCGCTCAAAAAAGCGTCTCATGATTATTTGCTTGTAAATATGAATGGGCGACCGATTACTGAACGGGGCGTTCGTTATGTGTTGAATGATATTGTGAAACGCACATCGGGCGTGACGGATATTCACCCGCATAAATTGAGACATACTTTTGCGACACATATGTTGAATGAAGGTGCGGATTTAAGAACAGTGCAATCTTTGCTTGGTCATGTCAATCTTTCAACGACAGGGCGATATACGCATGTTTCCAACCAACAATTGCGCAAAGTCTATTTAAATGCACATCCTCGAGCTAAAAAGGAGAAATAGGAATGAATAATTCAATTCATGCGACAACAATCTTTGCGGTCAGACAAAATGGTCATGCTGCAATGGCAGGCGACGGTCAAGTGACATTAGGACAACAAGTCATCATGAAACAAACAGCAAGAAAAGTTCGTAGACTGTATGATGGCAAAGTCTTAGCTGGCTTCGCTGGTAGTGTGGCAGATGCCTTTACACTTTTCGAAAAATTCGAAACTAAGTTACAAGAATTCAGTGGTAATTTAGAACGTGCTGCAGTTGAACTTGCACAAGAGTGGAGAGGCGATAAACAGCTGAGACAACTTGAAGCAATGCTGATTGTAATGGACAAAAACGCAATATTAGTCGTCAGCGGTACAGGTGAAGTAATCGCACCTGATGATGATTTAATTGCGATTGGTTCAGGCGGCAATTATGCTTTAAGTGCTGGACGTGCTTTAAAACGTCATACAGACATGTCAGCAAAAGACATGGCTTATGCAAGTTTGAAAGTCGCTTCAGAAATTTGTGTTTTCACAAATGACAACATTATTGTCGAAGAATTATAAGTACAACGAAAATTAAGACAACATTATTTTTCCAAAACATTGGAAGAGGTAAATTATATATTGGAGGTTGATCAACGAATGGATGCTAGCGCAATCAAACTTACCCCAAGAGACATTGTATCTCGTTTGAATGAATACATTGTCGGTCAAGATGACGCTAAGAAGAAAGTAGCCATTGCTTTGAGAAACAGATATCGCCGAAGTCAGTTGGACGAAGAATTAAAACAAGAAATCGTTCCGAAAAACATTTTGATGATTGGTCCAACTGGTGTGGGTAAAACTGAAATCGCAAGAAGAATGGCCAAAATCGTCGGCGCACCATTTATTAAAGTTGAAGCAACTAAGTTCACAGAGGTAGGCTATGTTGGACGTGATGTTGAAAGCATGGTACGTGACTTGGTTGATGTTGCTGTCAGACTTGTTAAAGAAGCTAGAAAAGAACAAGTTAAAGACGAAGCGATTAAAAAAGCGAATGAAAAATTGGTTAAATTGCTCGTACCGAGTATGAAGAAAAAAGCGAACCAAAATGCAGGTAATCCTTTTGAATCATTATTCGGCGGAATGATGCCGAACTTTGGCAACCAAGATGATGAAGATGAAGAACCGCCAACAGAAGACGTTAAAACAAAACGTTCTGAAATTCGCCGTCAATTATTAAATGGTGAATTAGAAGAAGAAAAAGTTCGTATCAAAGTTGAACAAGACCCAGGTGCAATGGGAATGTTAGGTACAAACCAAAACCAACAAGTTCAAGACATGATGAATCAATTGATGCCTAAGAAAAAAGTGGAGCGTGAAGTTCCAGTGAAAACTGCACGTAAAATTCTAGCTGATGATTATGCAGATGAATTAATCGATCATGAAACAGCAAACCAAGAAGCGCTAGAATTAGCAGAACAAATGGGCATTATCTTTATCGATGAAATTGATAAAGTAGCCAGCAATAATCATGCAGGCGGCCAAGACGTATCAAGACAAGGTGTACAACGTGACATCTTACCGATTGTCGAAGGCAGTGTCGTTCAAACGAAATATGGTAGTGTCAACACTGAACACATGCTCTTTATCGGAGCAGGTGCTTTCCATGTGTCAAAACCAAGTGATTTGATTCCTGAATTACAAGGACGTTTCCCAATTCGTGTTGAACTTGAAAGTTTATCAGTTGAAGATTTCGTGAATATTCTTAAAGAACCAAAACTTTCACTGATTAAACAATACGAAGCATTATTACAAACAGAAGAAGTAACGGTTAACTTCACAGACGAAGCGATTACGCGCTTAGCTGAAATTGCTTTCCAAGTTAACCAAGACACTGATAATATCGGTGCACGTCGACTTCATACGATTTTAGAAAAAATGCTGGAGGATCTTTCATACGAAGCACCTGGAATGCCGAATGCGGTGGTAGAGATAACAGCACAATATGTTGATGATAAATTGAAATCTATTTCTACAAACAAAGATTTAAGTGCATTTATCTTATAAACTTATAATTATAAATACAAAAGGAGAAGAAAAATGAGTTTACTTTCAAAAACAAGAGAATTGAATACACTGTTGCAAAAACATAAAGGAATTGCTGTAGATTTTAAAGACGTAGCGCGTAAAATTAGTGAGGTAACTGTAACTAATGTATTTATCGTTTCACGCAGAGGTAAAATCCTAGGAGCAAGCTTAAATGAATTGTTGAAAAACAGTCGAATCAATCAAATGTTGGAAGACCGCCATATTCCAAGTGAATATACTGAAAAATTAATGGACGTTAAACAAACAGAATCAAACATTGATATCGATGATGATTTATCTGTATTCCCTCCAGAAAACAGAGATGCGTTCATTGATAGTAAAACAACAATCTTCCCAGTATTAGGTGGCGGAGAACGTTTAGGTACTTTAGTACTTGGCCGTGTATCTGATGAGTTTAATGAAAACGACTTAGTACTAGGTGAATATGCAGCAACAGTATTAGGTATGGAAATCTTACGTGAAAAACACAGTGAAGTAGAACAAGAAGCACGTGATAAAGCAGCAATCAACATGGCGATTAATTCTTTATCATACTCAGAAAGAGAAGCAATCGAGCATATCTTTGAAGAGTTAGGCGGTAAAGAAGGATTATTAATTGCATCTAAAGTTGCTGACCGTGTCGGCATCACGCGTTCAGTTATCGTAAATGCATTACGTAAACTTGAAAGTGCTGGTGTTATCGAGTCACGTTCACTTGGTATGAAAGGTACTTTCATCAAAGTTAAAAAAGAACAATTCTTAGACGAATTAGAAAAAACAAAATAAGACGATAGAACGCTGACAACTTAAATTTTAAATATTGCTTTATTGACGGCAGTATGTTATATTTAATGACGGCTATAAAGCCGATAACACACATAAAGAGCTGAAATGTAATTGGTGCGATGTTATTGCGTCGTTATTACATGAGCTATTTATGGAGGAAAATAACCAAATTGGAGGATTTTAATCATGGCAGTAATTTCAATGAAACAATTGCTAGAAGCAGGTGTTCACTTCGGTCACCAAACACGCCGTTGGAACCCAAAAATGAAAAAATACATTTTCACTGAAAGAAATGGTATCTATATCATCGACTTACAAAAAACAGTGAAAAAAGTTGACGAAGCTTACAACTTCCTTAAACAAGTATCAGAAGATGGCGGTAAAGTCTTATTCGTAGGTACTAAAAAACAAGCTCAAGAATCAATCAAAAATGAAGCTGAGCGCGCTGGTCAATTCTACGTTAACCAAAGATGGTTAGGCGGAATCTTGACTAACTACAAAACAATCTCTAAACGAGTAAAACGTATTTCTGAAATTGAAAAAATGGAAGAAGACGGCTTATTCGAAGTATTACCTAAAAAAGAAGTAGTTGAAATCAAAAAAGAATACGACCGTTTAATCAAATTCTTAGGTGGTATTCGTGATATGAAATCAATGCCTCAAGCATTATTCGTAGTTGACCCTCGTAAAGAGCGCAACGCGATTGCTGAAGCACGTAAATTACACATCCCAATCGTAGGTATCGTTGATACTAACTGCGATCCAGATGAAATTGATTACGTAATTCCAGCAAACGATGATGCTATCCGTGCTGTTAAATTATTAACAGGCAAAATGGCTGATGCGATCTTAGAAGGACAACAAGGTGTTTCTAATGAAGAAGTAGCTGCTGAGCAAAACATCGACTTAAAAGAAGAAGATAAAGGCGAAGCAAAAGAAACTGAAGAAACTTCTGTTGAATCAAACTAAGAATAATTCAAAATGGGTGATAAGATATTGAGGCTTATCACCTTTTTTTAAAAATAATATGAATAAAAAGTAAAGCTTATATTGAGTATGTGATGCATACTTGATAAGCGTATAAAAAATAAAGAATAATCAGAGTTTACGCGTTTAACGCGAGACAAATAGAGTTATAATTAGAGAGAGAACTGATATACTATATTTGACTGATTATATTATGTTATATAAATGGAGGAAAATTGAATGGCACAAATTACAGCTAAATTAGTTAAAGAATTGCGCGAAAGAACTGGCGCAGGTATGATGGATTGTAAAAAAGCATTAGTAGAAACTGATGGCGATATCGAAAAAGCAATCGACTACCTACGTGAAAAAGGTATTGCGAAAGCTGCTAAAAAAGCAGATCGTATTGCTGCTGAAGGTATGACTTATGTTGGAGTTAACGGTAACGATGCTGTAATCGTTGAAATCAACTCTGAAACTGACTTCGTAGCACGTAACGAAGGCTTCCAAGAGCTAGTTAAAGAAATCGCTAACCAAATTCTTGAAACTAAACCAGAATCAGTTGACGCATTGTTAGAAACTAAATTATCAACAGGTGACACTGTTAGCGAACGTATCAACAAAGCAATCTCAACAATCGGTGAAAAATTAAGCTTACGTCGTTTCGCAGTTAGAACTAAAGGCGACAACGATGCATTCGGTGCATACGAACATATGGGTGGCCGTATCAGTGTATTAACAGTAGTTGAAGGTACAACTGACGAAGAAGCTGCTAAAGATGTTGCAATGCATATTGCTGCTATCAATCCTAAATATGTTTCTTCTGACCAAGTAAGCCAAGAAGAACTTGCACACGAAAAAGAAGTATTAAAACAACAAGCATTAAATGAAGGTAAACCAGAAAAAATCGTTGAAAAAATGGTTGAAGGCCGTTTACGCAAATATTTACAAGAAATTTGCGCAGTTGACCAAGACTTCGTTAAAAACCCTGATGTTACTGTTGAAGAATTCCTTAAATCAAAAGGCGGTAAATTAACTGACTTTGTACGCTATGAAGTAGGCGAAGGATTAGAAAAACGTGACGAAAACTTTGCTGACGAAGTTAAAGGACAAATGAAATAATAATCTATTAAAATGTTGAACAAGAAAGAAGACACCCTTGTATATCTATATAAATGCACACATTTGTATCGGACGTACCTCAATGTGTCTTCTTTACTTGTATCACATACATATTTTTACTATAGAGAGGATAAGAAAATGGCTGAAACTTCTAAATACAATCGCGTTGTCTTGAAATTGAGCGGAGAAGCACTAGCAGGAGAAAAAGGATTCGGAATTAATCCAATCATCATTAAAAGTGTTGCAAAACAAATTGCAGAAGTCGTAGAATTGGACTGTGAAATCGCAGTTATCGTTGGAGGCGGCAACATCTGGAGAGGTAAAACTGGCAGTGATTTAGGTATGGATCGCGGGACAGCTGACTATATGGGTATGTTAGCAACAGTTATGAATGCATTAGCACTCCAAGACAGTTTAGAACAACTTGACTGTGATACACGTGTTTTAACATCAATCGAAATGAAACAGGTCGCTGAACCTTATATTAGACGCCGTGCAATCAGACACCTAGAGAAAAAACGTGTTGTAATTTTTGCTGCGGGTATTGGCAACCCTTACTTCTCAACAGATACAACAGCTGCATTACGCGCAGCTGAAGTAGAAGCTGATGTAATTTTAATGGGTAAAAATAATGTTGACGGTGTTTACTCAGCTGATCCAAAAGTTGATAAAGACGCAGTTAAATATGAGCATTTGACATACATTCAAATGTTACAAGAGGGTCTTCAAGTCATGGACTCAACTGCCGCTTCATTCTGTATGGACAACAACATTCCGTTGAATGTGTTCTCTATTTCAGAAGAGGGTAATATTAAGCGTGCGGTATTAGGCGAAGAAATCGGAACAACTATAACTAAATAATTTTATAAATTTGAGGTGTAAGAAAGATGAGTGACATTTTAAGCGAAACGAAATCAAGAATGAAAAAATCTATCGAGAGTTTATCACGTGAATTTGCGACAGTTAACGCAGGTCGTGCAAACTCTAACTTATTAGCTAGTGTAAATGTTGATTACTATGGTGCACCAACACCTGTACAACAATTAGCAAGCATCAACGTACCTGAACCACGTTTATTAGTAGTATCACCTTACGACAAATCATCAATCTCTGAAATTGAGCGTGCAATCAACGCAGCAAACTTAGGTGTTAACCCTACAAGTGATGGTGAAGTGATTCGTATTACAGTACCTGCTTTAACTGAAGAACGTCGTAAAGAATTAGTAAAAGACGTTAAGAAAATGGCTGAAAATGCGAAAGTATCTGTTCGTAACATTCGTCGTGACAGCAATGATGAATTGAAAAAAGACGAAAAAAATGGGGATATCTCAGAAGATGAATTACGTTCAGCAACAGAACAAGTTCAAAAAATCACTGATGATTCTATTAAAGAAATTGAAAAAGTATTAGATGAAAAAGAAAAAGACATTATGGCTGTCTAATCATCTAAACAGATTTAAGCAAGACAGTGTTTAAATCACTTATTAAAACTGTACCAACTCAGACTTTGGTACAGTTTTTTAATTGTTCTATTCATTGCGTTTAACGAGTGTGATAAAATGATAGATAATTGCATGAATAATCTATTATAATGTAACAGAGATAGATTGAGCTCGGAGGATAGACCATGTTTAAAAAGCTAAGAAATAAGAATCGTTCTGAAACTGAAACGAACCATTCAGAATTAGATTTACATAACATACCCGAACATATAGCGATTATCATGGATGGTAATGGCCGTTGGGCGAAGAAACGTAAAATGCCAAGAATCAAAGGGCATTATGAGGGAATGCAAACCATTAAGAAAATCACAAGAGCAGCAAATGATATTGGTGTAAAGTATTTAACGCTCTACGCCTTTTCAACTGAAAATTGGTCCCGTCCTGAACAAGAGGTAAATTATATTATGAATTTACCAGTGAATTTCCTTAAGACTTTTTTACCTGAATTAATTGAAAAAGATGTCAAAGTTGAAACTATCGGATTTACAGATGATCTGCCGGCATCAACGTTAAAAGCAATTAATCACGCGAAAGAAAAGACAGCACATAATCAAGGACTTAAATTGATTTTTGCGATTAATTACGGTGGAAGAGCAGAAATCGTAGACAGTGTTCGTCGAATGTTTGATGATATGCAGAAACAAGGATATAATAGCGAGGATATCACTGAAAGTATGATGAATCAGTATTTAATGACAAGTCAGTATCCTGATCCTGAATTATTGATTCGCACATCTGGGGAACAACGTATCAGCAATTTCTTAATATGGCAGATTTCATATAGTGAATTTATATTTGACCAGAAATTGTGGCCTGATTTTGATGAACAAGAATTGTATGATTGTATTAAGATATATCAAAAAAGACAACGTCGCTTCGGCGGGCTATTATAATTTAAGGTAGGAATTTAATATGAGAGTAAGAACGGTCACGGCTATTATTGCCTTAATCATCTTTTTACCGATATTAATTATCGGTGGTCAAGTACTGATGTACTTTTCATTTTTACTAGCGTTTATCGCTTTAAAAGAATTACTAAATATGAATAAA
Source organism: Staphylococcus sp. HMSC65H10 (assembly GCF_001839185.1). NCBI lineage: Bacteria > Bacillati > Bacillota > Bacilli > Caryophanales > Staphylococcaceae > Staphylococcus > Staphylococcus sp. HMSC65H10. Next base: position 83,692 of record NZ_KV840306.1, read on the forward strand.
ATCCGTTTTATTTCTATACCAGGGATTATCAGTGCACTTGGGCTCGTCATTATTATGTTGCCGCAAGATTTAGGTTCATTAGTCCCTGCTATACAGTTGAAGGGACTTGTAATCATGAGTTTCGTGGTACTAAGTTATACGGTTATGTCTAAAAACCGTTTCAGCTTCATCGACGCAGCCTTCTGCTTAATGTCTGTTGCATATGTCGGCATCGGCTTCATGTACTTATATGAAACACGTGAAGCAGGACTTGCCTTCATTTTATATGCTTTCTTAGTCGTATGGACAACAGATACAGGCGCTTACTTATTTGGACGCAGTATCGGTAAACATAAATTGTGGCCGGTTATCAGTCCGAATAAAACGATTGAAGGTTTTATCGGCGGCGTGCTATGCAGCTTGTTGGTACCGATTATTATGCAGATGTTTATTGAATTCCCAGTCAACATTTTCGTTATGATGGTTGTAACGGTTGTATTAAGTATGTTCGGACAACTTGGCGACTTAGTTGAATCAGGATTCAAACGTCACTTTGGTGTGAAAGACTCAGGTAAAATATTACCAGGACATGGTGGTATTCTCGATCGCTTCGACAGCTTTATGTTCGTATTACCGCTATTAAATATTTTACTTTTACAAAACTAAAAATGTGAGGCATGCGGTTATGCAAACAAAGAAACAGCGTTTGCTTAAGGCATGCCTCATTTTTGTAACATCGTATATTTGTTGTATGTTCGCATGATTTTCATTAAAATGATTTTATAAAATGTTACCGTCACATGTATCTTGTTTAAGCAAGTTTTACATATTTGATGGACCAATTAATTAAATAGGAGTGGCCCAATTTTGCTAATAACTATACTATCTTTTATTATCGTATTCGGCGTATTAGTCTTCGTGCATGAGTTCGGTCACATGTTCTTCGCGAAGCGTGCAGGGATTATGTGTCCTGAATTTGCGATAGGCATGGGACCGAAAATATTCAGTTTCAGAAAGAATGAAACGTTATATACTATCCGTTTATTACCCGTCGGCGGTTATGTCCGTATGGCAGGGGACGGTTTAGAAGAGCCGCCTGTAGAACCAGGTATGTCAGTTAAGATTAAATTAAATGATCAAGATGAAATTACGCATATCTTGTTAGATGATCAACATAAATTCCAACAAGCAGAAGTCATTGAAGTGAAGAAAATTGACTTCAAAGATGAAATGTATTTAGAAGGTATTACCTCTTATGATGACGAACGCCATCGTTTTTATATTGCGAAAGAAGCATATTTTGTAGAAAATGGTTCGTTAATCCAAATTGCACCGCGTAATCGTCAATTGGTACACAAAACACCATGGCAAAAATTCTTAACATTGTTTGCAGGACCATTATTCAACTTCTTGCTTGCGATTGTGATTTTTATCGGATTAGCGTATTACCAAGGCACACCGAATAATGTGGTGAAACAAGTCGCGGATAATACACCAGCACAAGAAATCGGTTTGAAGCCTGGTGATAAAATTGAACAAATCGGTGATAAAAAAATTGAGAACTTTAAAGATATCACAAAAGCTTTAGAAGATAATAAAGGTCAAAAAGTTTCAATTCAATATGAGCGTGACGGTCACCAAAAATCAGCTGAATTCAAACCTAAAAAAGTCGTTGAGAAGTTAACCAAACTGACATCTCAAACACGCTATATCTTAGGTTTCCAACCTGATAAAGACCATAGCTCTCTGATTGCGCCGCTTACAACAGGTGTAGAGCAATTCTTCAAAGCAGGAACGATTATTTTCACAGCAATTGTGTCTATGATAGCGAGCATCTTTACAGGTGGATTTTCATTCGACATGTTGAATGGACCTGTCGGTATTTACCATAATGTTGATACTGTGGTGAAAACTGGTATCATTAACTTGATAGCATGGACAGCTATGTTAAGTGTGAACTTAGGTTTAATGAACCTATTACCAATTCCAGCATTAGACGGCGGAAGAATTCTGTTCGTTATTTATGAAGCGATTTTCAGAAAGCCCGTCAACAAAAAAGCGGAAGCCTACATTATTGGTGCAGGTGCTATATTTGTAGTAATTATTATGATATTAGTGACATGGAATGACATACAACGTTATTTCTTATAGGAAATGGAGGAGCTCAGTTTTATGAGACAGTCAAAAGTATTTATACCAACGTTAAGAGAGGTGCCAGCGGAAGCTGAAGCCTTAAGTCATCGATTACTGTTAAAAGCAGGATTGATTAAACAAAGTACAAGTGGAATTTATAGTTATTTACCGCTTGCGACACGTGTATTAAATAATATTACATCAATTATCAGAGAAGAAATGGAGAAAATTGATGCGGTAGAAATCTTAATGCCGGCATTACAACCTTCAGAATTATGGGAAGAATCAGGACGTTGGGAAGCTTATGGCAGTGAATTGATGCGTCTGACTGATCGTAATGGTCGTCAATTCGCGTTAGGACCAACACATGAAGAAGTCGTCACATCTTTAGTACGTGATGAATTGAAATCTTATAAGCAATTACCTTTAACACTATTCCAAATTCAATCTAAATTCAGAGATGAAAAGCGTCCACGTTTCGGTTTATTACGCGGTCGTGAATTCATTATGAAAGATGCGTATTCATTCCATGCGGATGAAGCGTCATTAGATGAGACATACAATGATATGTATGATGCATATGGCCGTATCTTTAAGCGTGCGGGTATTAACGCACGTCCAGTTGTCGCAGATTCAGGCGCAATCGGCGGCAGCCATACTCATGAATTTATGGCGTTAAGTGAAATCGGTGAAGATACAATTGTTTACAGTGAAAACAGCGACTACGCTGCTAATATTGAAAAAGCAGAAGTTGTGTATGAGCCAAAAGCACACGATGAAGCTTTACTGGAATTAGAAAAGGTTGAAACACCAAATGCGCATACAGCACAAGAAGTGGCAGATTTCTTAAATCGACCACTAGATCAAATTACGAAATCAATGGTATTCAAAGTGGATGGCGAATTTGTGATTGTCTTAGTGCGTGGCCATCATGAAGTGAATGACGTAAAATTAAAAGCTTACTTCGGTACAGACAATATTGAACTTGCGAGCCAAGATGAAATTATCAACTTAGTGGGTGCAAACCCAGGTTCAATCGGACCTATTCAAGAAAAAGGCATCAAAGTATATGCGGATAATTTCGTACAAGAAATCCCTAATATTGTCGTTGGTGCAAATGAAGACGGTTACCATTATGTGAATGCGAATCCAGAACGCGACTTTAACGTAGAAGCGTTCGGCGACTTCCGCTTCATCCTAGAAGGTGAACCGCTGAGCGATGGTTCAGGCGAAGCTAAATTCGCAGAAGGTATCGAAGTTGGACAAGTCTTCAAACTCGGCACAAAATACTCTGAATCTATGAATGCGACATTCTTAGATAACCAAGGTAAAGCACAACCATTAATCATGGGATGCTATGGTATCGGGGTTTCAAGAACATTAAGTGCGATTGTAGAACAAAACAATGATGACAATGGTATTATCTGGCCTAAATCAGTGACACCATTTGAAGTACACTTAATTACGATTAATCCTAAGAAAGATGACCAAAGAGAACTTGGTGATGAGTTATACCAAGCACTTCAAGCATCATTTGAAGTCTTATACGATGATCGTAAAGAACGTGCAGGTGTTAAATTCAACGATGCTGACTTAATCGGTTTACCAGTACGTGTTGTAGTTGGTAAACGTGCGGCAGAAGGTATTGTTGAAGTGAAACGTCGTGACAACGGAGAAAGCGAAGAAGTTGCGGCAGCAGATTTAGTGAATTACGTGAAAGATTTATACGAACAAATTTAATTTTATAAATCAACAAGCCGAAGTGCTCTGACTGCACTTCGGCTTTTTACATAGCGAAAAATTCAGTTTGCTCATTTTAAGTATTACTGGAAATTTGGTATAATATTTTAGAACTTCAGAACAGAGATGAAAATCAACCGCGTTGTCAAACGTGGTTCCATTTTTTCTATACTCAAAAGGGCATGCACCTTTTTAAATAAATTAAAATTCTCCCTAACCGTATGAACGATGTAATTAATGACTAAGGTGGTAATGGTCTTGGCAATGACAAATCAAGAAAAATTTAAAGTGTTAGCTGATCAGATTAAAATTGCGAATCAGCTCGAACCAGATATTATAGAAAACAGTGAATTAAACCGCATTGATGTCTCTCAAAAAGAGCGGACATGGTTATTTCAAATTACACTGCCTCGCTTTTTAACTTATGAAGACTACATGTTATTTACCCACGCTTTGATTGAAGAATTTAAAGAGATTGCGACTGTAGATTGGCATTTTGTTGTTCAAGATACAAGAAACCAAGATGAGTTTGCGATGAAATACTTCAACCATTGTATAGAACAGACGAGATTGTCACCCAAAGTAAAAGGACAATTAAGACAAAAACGTCTGATTACTTCAGGTAATGTCTTAAAAGTGATGGTTTCAAATGATATTGAACGTGATTATTTCCATAAAGCGTGTAACGGAAGCTTAGTCAAAGCATACCAACAATGCGGCTTTGACGTGAATAAGATTGTCTTTGAAACAGATACGTCTGAACATGATAATGATTTAGCTTCATTAGAAGCACATATTCAAGAAGAGGATCAACAAAGCGCAAGAGAAGCAACTGAAAAATTAGAACGTATGAAAGCTGAAAAAGCTAAGCAACAAGATAATAACGAAAGTGCTGTTGATAAATGTCAAATCGGTAAACCAATCCAAGTGGATAACGTCAGACCGATTGAATCTATTATTGAAGAAGAATTCAAAGTGGCGATTGAAGGCGTTATCTTTGATATGAATATCAAAGAACTAAAAAGTGGTCGTCACATCGTAGAATTAAAAGTAACAGATTACACAGACTCACTCGTACTAAAAATGTTTACACGTAAAAACAAAGACGATTTAGAACATTTCAAAGCGCTAAGTGTCGGTAAATGGGTACGTGCGCAAGGCCGTATTGAAGAAGATACTTTCGTACGTGATTTAGTCATGATGATGTCTGATATTGAAGAAATTAAGAAAACACCAAAACTAGATAAAGCAGAAGATAAGCGTGTGGAATTACATCTGCATACAGCGATGAGTCAAATGGACGGTATTAATCAAATCGGTGATTATGTGGCACAAGCTGCGAAATGGGGACATCCTGCCATCGCAGTAACGGACCATAATGTCGTTCAAGCTTATCCAGATGCGTTCAGTGCTGCTGAAAAGCATGGCATTAAAATGATTTACGGTATGGAAGGTATGCTGGTCGATGATGGTGTACCGATTGCTTACAATCCGACTGACCGTAATCTTAAAGACGCGACTTATGTGGTATTTGACGTTGAGACGACTGGTTTATCAAACCAATACGACAAAATTATCGAGTTAGCCGCTGTAAAAGTCCATGATGGCGAAATCATTGATAAGTTCGAACGTTTCAGTAATCCGCATGAGCGTTTATCTGAAACTATCAAGAATTTGACGCACATCTCAGATGAAATGTTAGTTGATGCTCCTGAAATTGATGATGTATTAACAGAATTCAAAGAATGGGTCGGAGATGCGATATTCGTAGCCCATAACGCATCCTTCGATATGGGCTTCATTGATACTGGCTATGAACGTGCAGGTTTAGGCCATTATACAAATGGTGTTATCGATACTTTAGAATTATCACGTACGATAAATACAGAATTTGGTAAACATGGTTTGAACTTCTTAGCCAAAAAATATGGTGTTGAACTGACACAACATCACCGTGCCATCTATGATACAGAAGCTACGGCTTATATCTTTATTAAAATGTTGAAACAAGTGGATGAACTCGGTGTTAAAAATCATCAAGATATCAACCAATCACTATCAAACGAAGATGCTTATAAACGTGCACGTCCAAGTCATGTGACGATTTTAGTTCAAAACCAAACAGGTTTAAAAAACTTATTCAAGATTGTCAGTGAATCCTTAGTGACGTATTACTATCGTACACCGAGAATTCCACGTTCATTATTAGATGAGTACCGTGAAGGTTTATTAATCGGTTCAGCATGTGATGAAGGTGAGGTCTTCACTGCGGTAATGCAGAAAGACCAATCTCAAGTTGAACATATTGCGAAATATTATGACTATATTGAAATACAACCGCCTGCGTTATACCAAGATTTAATCGATCGTGAATTGATTCGTGATAATGAAACTATGATTGAGATTTATCAGCGTTTGCTTGAAGCGGGTAAAGCAGTCAATGTGCCAGTGGTTGCGACAGGTAATGTGCATTACTTAAATGAACATGATGCAATTGCACGTAAAATCTTAATCGCGTCTCAACCAGGTAACCCATTAAATCGTTCTACGTTACCAGAAGCACATTTCAGAACGACAGATGAAATGTTAGATGCATTCCATTTCTTAGGTGAAGAGAAAGCGAAAGAAATTGTCGTGGATAATACACAAGCACTAGCTGATCGTATTGAACGTGTTGTACCGATTAAAGATAAATTGTATACACCTAATATGGATGGTGCGAATGAAGAAATTCGTGAAATGAGTTATGCGAATGCGCGTAAATTATATGGTGATGATTTACCACAAATTGTTATTGATCGTCTTGAAAAAGAATTAGAAAGTATTATTGGTAACGGATTCGCTGTTATCTACTTGATTTCACAACGTTTGGTTAAGAAATCACTCAACGATGGTTACTTAGTAGGTTCACGTGGTTCTGTCGGCTCAAGCTTCGTTGCGACAATGACTGAAATTACCGAAGTGAATCCATTGCCGCCGCACTACATTTGTCCAAAATGTAAGAAGAGCGAGTTCTTTAATGACGGTTCCGTCGGCTCTGGTTTCGACTTGCCAGATAAGACATGTGAATGCGGTGCTGAAATGATTAAAGAAGGCCAAGATATTCCTTTCGAAACATTCTTAGGCTTCAAAGGTGACAAAGTACCAGATATTGACTTGAACTTCAGTGGTGAATATCAACCTGAAGCACATAACTACACGAAAGTCTTATTCGGTGAAGATAAAGTATTCCGTGCCGGAACTATCGGTACAGTCGCAGAGAAAACTGCATTCGGTTATGTCAAAGGTTATTTAAATGACCAAGGTATTCATAAACGTGGTGCTGAAATTGACCGTTTAGTTAAAGGTTGTACTGGTGTTAAACGTACAACAGGCCAACACCCTGGCGGCATCATTGTAGTACCTGATGATATGGATATTTATGACTTTACGCCGATTCAATATCCAGCGGATGACCAATCATCAGCTTGGATGACAACGCACTTCGACTTCCACTCCATTCATGATAACGTCTTGAAACTAGATATTCTTGGACACGATGATCCGACGATGATTCGTATGCTTCAAGATTTATCAGGTATTGATCCGAAAACAGTGCCGGTCGATGACAAAGAAACAATGCGTATTTTCAGTACACCAGAATCTTTAGGTGTTACAGAAGAAGATATTTTATGTAAGACAGGGACGTTCGGTGTACCAGAATTCGGTACAGCGTTCGTTCGTCAAATGTTAGAAGATACGAAACCGACAACATTCTCTGAACTCGTTCAGATCTCTGGATTATCCCATGGTACAGACGTATGGTTAGGCAATGCCCAAGAATTAGTACGTTCAGGTACATGTGATCTATCTGGAGTTATCGGTTGTCGTGACGATATCATGGTGTATTTAATGTATGCCGGATTAGAACCATCATTAGCCTTCAAAATTATGGAGGCAGTACGTAAAGGTAAAGGCCTGCAAGAAGAATGGGAAGAAATTATGAAAGAGAATAATGTACCGGATTGGTATTTAGACTCATGTAAGAAAATCAAGTACATGTTCCCGAAAGCCCATGCGGCAGCTTACGTATTAATGGCGGTACGTATCGCTTACTTCAAAGTGCATTATCCGTTATATTATTATGCGTCTTACTTTACTGTTCGTGCATCAGACTTTGACTTATTAACCATGATCAAAGATAAAGAAGGTATTAAAGCGGCAGTGAAAGATATGTATTCTAAATACATGGAACTTGGCAAGAAAGAAAAAGACGTTTTAACTGTGCTTGAAATCATGAACGAAATGGCGCATCGCGGTTTCCGTATGCAGCCGATCAGTTTAGAAAAGAGTCAGGCATTTGAATTTATTATTGAAGGCGATACATTGATTCCACCGTTTATTGCGGTGCCAGGTCTAGGTGAAAACGTAGCGAAACGTATTGTTGAAGCGCGTAATGAAGGACCGTTCTTATCTAAAGAAGACTTGAATAAGAAAGCGGGTCTTTCTCAAAAAGTCATTGAGTATTTAGATGATTTAGGTTCATTACCTGGTTTACCTGACAAAGCACAATTATCAATTTTTGATATGTAATGCTTAAAAAGTGTCAACTGTGCTACAATTGGCATTTAAAGATGTACTGTGTTATAATCATAGTGCGTAAAAAATGAACTTTAGTCACGAAGAGTGGGGTTTACCCGCTCTTTTCTATTTGTATAAAGGAGGTCAGCATGAGTAAAATTACTGAACAAATCGAAACAATTATTCAACCGGTTTTAGATGAACTGAATTTTGAACTCGTGGATATTGAATTCACAAAAGAAGGTAGAGACCGCTATCTTAGAATCTCTATTGATAAAGAGGGCGGCGTTGATTTAAATGATTGCACATTAGCATCAGAAAAAATCAGCGCAGCAATGGATGAAGCAGATCCGATTGAACAAATGTATTACCTAGACGTTGCGTCACCAGGTGCTGAGCGTCCTATCAAAGACGATAAGGCGTTTCGTAATGCAGTCAATCAACCTGTATTTGTCACTCTTTATGCGCCGGTTGAAGGTGCTAAAGAATGGTTAGGTGTCTTGCAGTCAGTAGATGACGAGTCAGTTGTGATCGAAGTGCAAGTCAAATCAAAGAAAAAGCAAGTTGAAATCCCAAGAAATAAAATTGCTAAAGCACGTCATGCAGTTTTGATTTAACGTGAGTAGGAGGATTTAACCGTGTCAAATGAATTAATATTAGCAGTAGAATATTTGGAAAAAGAAAAGAAAATTCCTAGAGAAGTACTAATCGATGCGATTGAAGCAGCATTGATTACTGCTTATAAAAAGAACTATGAATCTTCACGTAATGCACGTGTGGAATTGAATATGGACGAAGGTACGTTCAAAGTTATCGCACGTAAAGAAGTCGTAGAAGAAGTATTTGATGACCGCGATGAAGTGGACATCAGTACAGCGTTGGTGAAAAACCCAGCATATGAAATCGGTGATATCTACGAAGAAGATGTTACACCGAAAGACTTCGGCCGTGTGGGTGCACAAGCAGCAAAACAAGCTGTGATGCAACGTTTACGCGATGCTGAAAGAGAAATTCTTTATGATGAATTTATCGATAAAGAAGAAGATATCATGACTGGTATCATCGACAGAGTCGATCACAGATATGTGTATGTTAACTTAGGACGCACTGAAGCGGTATTATCTGAAGCTGAAAGAAGTCCAAATGAAAGTTACATTCCAAATGAACGTATCAAAGTATACGTTAATAAAGTAGAACAAACGACAAAAGGTCCTCAAATCTATGTATCACGTAGTCATCCTGGCTTATTGAAACGTTTGTTTGAAGAAGAAGTACCTGAAATTTATGATGGTACTGTTGTGATTAAATCAGTTGCACGTGAAGCGGGCGATCGTTCAAAAATCAGCGTCTACTCTGAAAATGATGATATTGATGCTGTCGGCGCATGTGTAGGTGCAAAAGGTGTCCGTGTTGAAGCGATTGTTGAAGAGCTTGGCGGAGAAAAAATTGATATCGTACAATGGAATGAAAACCCTAAAGTCTTTGTGAAAAACGCATTAAGCCCTTCACAAGTTTTAGAAGTAATTGTAGACGAAGACAATCAATCTACAACAGTAGTTGTTCCTGATTATCAATTATCACTAGCTATCGGTAAACGTGGTCAAAACGCACGTTTAGCAGCGAAATTGACAGGTTGGAAAATCGATATTAAATCTGAAACAGATGCACGTGAAGCAGGTATCTACCCAGTGCCAGAACAAGACGAAGTTGAAGAAACACCAATCGAAGAAGATCTTTCTGAAGATGTGGTAGTGGCACAAGTAGAAGAAGTACCTGAAGTTGAGGAAGTTGAAGATGTTGAAGCAGAAGAAGCGGAAGACATTGAAGCAGCTGAGTCAGAAGAAGATGAAGCTTCAGAAGAAACAGAAGCTAAAAAAGACGTAGAAGAATAATTTGGAGTGAATGCCTTTATGAAGAAAAAGAAGATTCCAATGAGAAAGTGTATACTTTCAAATGAAATGCGTCCCAAAAACGATATGATTCGTGTGGTTATAAACAAAGAAGGCGAAATTTCTGCAGATGCGACAGGTAAGAAACCTGGACGTGGTGCGTACGTTTCTAAAGATGTAGCACTTGTAGAAAAAGCACAGCAAAAAGGCATTTTGGAGAAGTTCTTTAATGCTGATGCTGAAACTTTAGAGCCTGTCTATAAAGAAATCATACGTCTCATTTACAGAGAAGAGATTCCAAAATGAATAAGAGCAACATCTTGAATTTTTTAGGATTGGCAATGCGGGCTGGCAAGGTTAAAAGTGGTGAGTCGGTTATTCTGACAGAAATCAAAAAGCGAAAAACATCGTTAGTGATTCTGTCTGAGGATGCGTCATCGAGGACAACCAAAGAAATCAGTCAAAAATGTGAGAGTTATCACGTTCCGTTGCGTATATTCGGTACAAGAGAAGAGTTAGGCCAAGCACTTGGCAAATCTTCTCGCGTGAATATAGCTATAATGGATAACGATTTTGCCAAAAAGCTATTATCAATGATAGATGAATAACGTAAGGAGTGATTATATGAGTAAAAAGAGAATTTACGAGTATGCAAAAGATTTAAAATTAAAAAGTAAAGATGTTATTGATGAATTGAAGAAGATGAATGTTGAGGTGTCTAACCACATGCAAGCGTTAGAACCGAATGAAATCAAAGAGTTGGATAAAAAATTCAAACCAAATTCATCTAAAGATAAGCAAAACGATAAAGCTGCTCAAAATAATCACAAAAAACATCAAAACAATAATAAAGATAAAAATAATAATAACAACAATAATAGCGGTAATGCTAAAAAGAATAATAAAAAAGGCAACAAGAACCACAACAAAAATAATAATAAAAACAACAACAAACATAAGAAAAACAATAATCAAAAACCAGCACCAGAACAACCGAAAAAAGAAATGCCAGAAAAAATTACTTATTTAGAAGGTATTACGGTTGGCGAATTAGCTGACAAAATGAATATTGAGTCATCAAGTATTGTTAAGAAATTATTCTTACTTGGTATTATGGCAAACATTAACCAATCATTAGACGATGAAACAATTGAGTTAATCGCTGATGATTATGGTGTAGAAGTAGAAAAAGAAGTAGTCATTGACGAAGAAGACTTAGATATCTACTTCGATGATGAAGAAGAAGATCCGGATGCAATTGAGCGTCCAGCAGTTGTAACGATTATGGGACACGTTGACCATGGTAAAACAACGCTACTTGACTCAATCAGAAATACACATGTGACACAGGGTGAAGCGGGCGGTATCACACAACATATCGGTGCTTACCAAATCACAAATGACGGCAAAAAAATCACTTTCTTAGATACACCTGGACACGCAGCCTTCACTACTATGCGTGCACGTGGTGCGCAAGTCACTGATATCACAATCTTAGTGGTTGCAGCAGACGACGGTGTTATGCCTCAAACAATTGAAGCGATTAACCATGCAAAAGAAGCAGATGTGCCGATTATCGTAGCGGTAAACAAAATTGATAAACCAACAGCAAACCCTGATCGTGTTATGCAGGAATTAACTGAACATGGTTTATTCCCTGAAGACTGGGGCGGCGACACAATCTTCGTACCACTTTCAGCATTAAGCGGTGACGGTATTGAAGACCTATTAGAAATGATCGTCCTAGTATCAGAAGTACAAGAGTTAAAAGCGAACCCAGACAAACGTGCTGTCGGTACAGTTATTGAAGCTGAATTAGACAAATCACGTGGTCCTGCGGCATCATTATTAGTTCAAAATGGTACGTTGCATGTGGGAGATGCTATTGTAGTAGGTAATACGTTCGGTCGTATCCGTGCAATGGTGAATGATTTAGGTCAACGTATCAAATCAGCTGGTCCATCAACACCGGTTGAAATTACTGGTATTAATGATGTACCACAAGCCGGTGACCGCTTCGTTGTCTTCTCTGACGAAAAACAAGCACGTAGAATCGGTGAAGCACGTCATGAAGAAAGCATCTTACAACAACGTCAAGAAAGCAAAAACGTTTCATTAGACAACTTGTTCGAACAAATGAAACAAGGTGAAATGAAAGACCTTAACGTAATCATCAAAGGTGACGTACAAGGTTCAGTAGAAGCATTAGCAGCTTCACTAATGAAAATTGATGTTGAAGGTGTTAACGTTCGTATCATCCATACAGCAGTGGGTGCAATCAACGAATCTGACGTTACACTTGCGAATGCTTCAAACGGTATCATCATCGGCTTCAACGTACGTCCTGACTCTGGTGCGAAACGTGCAGCTGAACAAGAAAATGTAGACTTACGTTTACACCGTGTTATCTACGACGTAATCGAAGAAATTGAATCAGCGATGAAAGGTATGCTTGACCCTGAATACGAAGAAAAAGTCATCGGACAAGCTGAAGTTCGTCAAACATTCAAAGTTTCTAAAGTCGGTACAATCGCAGGTTGTTATGTAACTGAAGGTAAAATCACACGTAACGCAGGAGTACGCGTCATCCGTGACGGTATTGTCATCTTCGAAGGTAAACTTGATACGTTAAAACGTTTCAAAGACGATGCGAAAGAAGTGGCAAAAGGTTACGAGTGCGGTATCACAATTGAAAAATATAACGACTTAAAAGTTGACGATATTATCGAAGCATATGAAATGGTTGAAATCCAACGTTAAACTTGATAATTTAGATAAAAGCACTTCCTTAAACGGGAGTGCTTTTTCGTATGATTAAGGGATTACTATCATAAATATAATTGGGAGGTGTATGTATGATGGTTAACAATATTTGGTTTAATCTTGCGAGTCAGGACTTAGACAAAAGCAAGAAGTTTTATCAAAATATCGGCTTTGAGATTATGGAACGTCCGGAACAAGAGGGTAAGATGTTCGGTATCAAAGCAAAAAAAGGCTCTCCGATAATGATTGTAGCCATGAAATACTTTGAATCATATATTCATCGCGTACCTTATGGTAATGATGCGTTGATTTCACTTTCGGTTGATACAAAAGAAGAAGCACATCAACTTAAAGAAGATGTACAGAGTTTCGGAGGTAAAATTATCGATCAACCTAAAGAACGTGATGGTTTTTATGGCTTCACATTTGAAGATATTGATGGACATTTCTTCAACATTCTAGTTTTTGATGAATAAAAATCATAAAACATATTAAATATCCAATCTGATGATAGTCTCAGCACTGTATTCAGATTGGATTTTTTTATTTTAAAACAGATTGACCTCTATAAGAACTAGGTTTGTAAATGTATTGTAAAGTTTCAATAAAAACCATAAAACTTATTGAAATAGGCTTTGCATAGGCATATGATTAAATTGAAATTATACATAACTTTTAACAAGTTGTGAGAAGTTGAATTTAATATCACTACAGCAATCTATTTTATAATCTAGAAGGTGAACAGCTATGAAAACAATCTTTGGACACAGGGGTGTACCAAGTGTCGCACCAGAGAACACGTTAGCATCTTATCATGCCGCAGCAGAAATTCCTGAACTGCAATGGATTGAAGTCGATGTCGGAATTACTGCAGATGAACAATTAATAATGATTCATGATGATTATTTAGATCGTACAACTTCAATGACAGGAGAAATCAGTGAAACTTTATTTAAAGATATCCAACAAGCGAGTGCAGGTTATTGGTTCCATCCAAAATTCAAAGAAGAAAAAGTTATAACTTTCGATGAATTTATTGATTTTGTGAATGCCTCTCAACTAAATGTCAATATTGAACTAAAAGGTATTACAGGTAATCATGGACCAAAATTAGCTAAATCATTAATTAAACAGTTAGTTGAAGCTATGCCGAAATTTAGTCCTGAAGTAGAAATATTATTTTCAAGCTTTAATATTCCATTGCTTAAAGCAGTTCAAGAAGCGCTTCCTCAATATCCAAGAGCGGTACTCTATGAAATGTGTGCATTTTATGAAGATTGGCGTACAGTTTTAGATTTTTGTGATACACATATTTTGCATTTGGAAGATATTGATTTGACTGAAGCGTTAGTCAGACGTATCAAAGATGATGGTTATATTTTAAATGTATATACCGTGAATGATGTAGATAGAGTGAACCAACTCTTTAACTTTGGTGTGGATGGTGTGTTTACAGACTATCCGCAAAATTTAGTACATTTGCAAGAATCACTTTGACATAGGCCGCAACTAGGAGGAAAAACAACATGAATTGGCTGATGCATAAACTAGGATTGAAAAATGCGAGACAACTGGCAGGATACCTTTCTGTTGTCACTGCAGGACAAATTATTTATTCAGGATTCGAAGCTTTTAAAGGTACGTTTTATCACCAACTCTTGCAGGTACTGCATGTTAATAATGCGGAACTTGGTGTGATTTTTAGTTTAATCGGGTTATCAATGTTCTTCTATATTCCAGGTGGATGGATCAATAATAGATTCTCGATTCGTTCTTTACTCATCACGGGGATGTCAATTCGTTTTATTACGATGTGTATCGTGATTTTCTTGAATCCAAGCTTTACGATATTAAAAGTGATCGCAGTCATTTGGGGGTTAGTTGAAGCGTTCTTCTGGCCTGCAGTATTGAATGGGGTAGTTTTCTTCACTGATCGTGAACATAGAGGTTTAGGTTTTGGATTATTAGAATCCATTCGCCGTGCACAAGAAATGTTGATGAACTTATTACTTGTAGCCATTATGGCTGCGGTGAGTGGCGTCGTCGTATTAAAAGGCGGTATGTTAGCCTATAACTTATTATTAATCCCGATGATTATTTTAATATGGAAATTTGTACCGAAAAATGGGATTGCGGCTGATGAATCGCATAATCAAGAAACAGGTTATAAATCTGCGAAAGCTTTAAAAGGGTTATTGTATGTGTTAACACAACCAAAAGTGTGGTTAGCCGCGATTACCGCAATGTCAGTATATTGGGGCTATATTATTTTGATATACACTGTACCTTACTTACAAAGTGTTTATCATTTAACAACAGCACAAACTGCATTTTTCGGTGTAATCAATACAGCATTGATGGGGTTTATCGCTGGTGTTATTGCGGGAATGATTTCGGACTTTGTCTTTAAATCTTCAGCGAAAATGATTGGTGTAGCATTACTCGCATCAACAGTTATTTTAATCATTATTGTATACTTTAAAATCGGAACACAGTTAAGTATTGTCTTATTAGTAATCTTGTCATTAACGACATTCTTATCAAAAAGTGTATTGCTTGCGCCAATTTCAGAATTGAAATTACCTGAAGATTTTTCAGGGTCTGCGATGAGTGTCGGTTCGTTTTTAGCGTATGCGCCAGTCTTTTGGGTGTATCAATTAAATGGTAATTTACTGGATGCATTTAAAGGACATGAAGCTGTTGCCTACCAAATGATTTTTAAAATTGGTATTGTGGTCGCATTATGTGGTGCAGTTTCAGCATTACTATTAACGTATTTGATGAAACGTTCACGACAACGAGAAGTTCAATAATGAAATGAAATTTAAAAATGAAATGACTAAAAATAACATGGTAGTGATTGAATTATTTTTAGTATGAATAAGAAATTTTAACCCAAGTACTTTAAACGCTTGATACAGCTATAAAGTGCTTGGTTTTATTTTTGAAGGAGACTATTATTTTTAAAAAAGTATGTGTTCATTTCTGAAATGTAAAGATTGTTTTGAAATGATATCTTATACGTTTACGCAAAATTAATATGCTTAACTGTTTCTTAACATGTTGCGCGTGTCATATTGATTAATTGCTCAATATAAAGGGAAAAGTTTTGTAAAAGGGACGATTATAGTT
The DNA here is from genome assembly GCF_001839185.1 of Staphylococcus sp. HMSC65H10. Lineage (NCBI taxonomy): Bacteria > Bacillati > Bacillota > Bacilli > Caryophanales > Staphylococcaceae > Staphylococcus > Staphylococcus sp. HMSC65H10. Next base: position 99,888 of record NZ_KV840306.1, read on the forward strand.
TATAATCTTGAATTGAACTCAATCGTTCATTGTTGAAATAAAGAGGTGAAACACACATGAGTAAAATGAGAGCAGAACGCGTTGGTGAACAATTGAAACAAGAGTTGATGGATATTATCAACAATAAAGTTAAAGACCCGAGAATCGGATTTTTAACTATCACTGACGTACAAGTGACAAACGATTTATCTCAAGCTAAAGTCTACTTAACAGTATTAGGTAAAGAAAAAGAAGTAGACGATACGTTTAAAGCGTTAGAAAAAGCGCGAGGCTTTATTAAAGCGGAATTAGGTTCAAGACTTCGTCTAAGAACAATTCCAGAATTATATTTCGAATATGATCACTCAATCGAGTACGGTAATAAAATCGAAAGAATGATTCAAGATCTTCATAAAAATGACTAATTAAATGAAGTTATGGGCAGCTATGCAAGTGCATAGCTGCTTTTTTAATTGAATTCTAATAATTCTCTAATTCTTTACAAACTTAACCTCCTTAACATAGGCGATAAGGATTTTTACTAGGAGGTTATAACAATGAAAATTGCAGTGATACCCTCAGGCTTTAAAGAAAGCTTGAGTTCAGCAGAAGTCGGTACAGCAATTCAAAAAGGTCTGCATGAAGCAGATGAAAGTTTAAATATTCAAGTGATTCCCATGGTGGATGGAGGCGAAGGATTTGCGCAAACTATCACGCAAATTAAAAATGGTCAGCTTTATCATTTAAATGCAGAAGATCCATTAGGACAAAAACGCAAAACATTTTATGGTATGTTTTATGAAAACAAACAAAAAGTTGCGGTAATTGAAATGGCCGCAATAGCGGGTCTAAGACATGTACCTAGCAACCAGAGAAATCCGCTTCACACTTCTACATACGGTGTAGGTGAAGCAATTATCCACGCATTAGATCATGGCGCTGAACGTATCTTAATCGGCTGTGGTGATTCGGGAACATCTGATGGCGGTGTCGGCATGGCACAAGCAATCGGTGCACGTTTCAAAGATTATAAAGGTAAAACAATATTTATCCATGGCGGAGGTGAAATTGACCGTATTCATGATATGGATTTATCTCATATTGATCCGCGTGTATTAAATACACCTATAGATGTAGCGGTGAATTGGTCAAATATTTTATGTGGACCAAAAGGTGTCGCAAAAGTATTCGGTCCACAAAAAGGTGCAAGTCCAAAAGAAGTCGAACATTTATCGGATAACCTTGATCATTTGGCACGTTTAATAAAACGTTCAACAGGTGAGTCAGTTGCTTATCAACAAGGTTCTGGCGCATCTGGTGGATTAGGTGCAGGGTTAATCGCTTTTGCGAACGCTACATTGCATCCACGTTTTGAATTAATTCAACAGTACTTGCATATTGAACCTGTTATTGCACAAGCTGATTTAGTCATCACAGCAGAAGGGTGTTTAGATTTCCAAACGCCAAACGGAAAAATTCCTGCTGAAGTAGCGAGAATCGCTCAACAATATGATACACCTGTGATTGCATTAGCAGGCACAATCGGTCAAGATGCGGAATTTAATTATCAAAGTGGTATTAATGCCTTTCACAGCATTATTAAACAGCCTTCAAGTTTAGATGATTCTATTGAGTATGCATCAAAATGGCTAAAGGAATGTGCACGAAATATATATCACTCAATTCAAATCGGTATGAAGATGAACCAAACAAAGTCACAAACACACACAACTAAACAAAGACATTTTGTGCTTTAAAGATGAGTTATTCTAAATTAATCGCAGTCATTCTTTATCTTATTTTCACGCTATGGCTGTTTTTAGAAACAAATTTGTCCTATTTAGGACAATTGAGTGTGGCTTTGTTTGTGTTATCTTTAGGGCTATTTATTTTTAGTAAAATGCCAGCAGGGTTATCTGCAATGTTGGTTGTATGTTTAGGTATTTTACTCGGTATGCCGCAAGATATTTTGTATCAATCATTAGAAGAACATGTGATTTGGTTAATGATTGGCGCATTTATTATTGGTGGCGTAGTGGAAACCAGTGGTTTATTAGATCGTTTGATTCGCTGGATTGAAGCGAAGTGTACGTCTGGAAAACGTATGAATATCTTTGTCTTTATCTTAGTACAAATTTTATCTTTAATTATTCCATCTACTTCAGGTCGTGCAGCAGCACTTCTACCTGTATATCAAGCATTTGGCAATCGTTTTAATTCGAATCGTCAGTATTTAGGCATATTGATGCCAGTGTTAATTTTGATGGGAACAAACTTATCTTTAATCGGTGCAGGCAGTCATATTATTGGGATTGGACTGCTTGAAAATCAAACAGATGGTTCTATTTCTTATCTTCAATTCTTACTATGGGGCTTTCCATTTGGGATAATTATTGCAATAATAAGCTTATTTATGATAAAAAAGTTTTATATGAAGCCTGTTGAAAAGATTTCAACAGAAAATATAATACAATATGAAAAACAACCATTGACTAAAAAAGAGAAAAAAGCAACAGTCCTCATTAGTTTGACAGTGATACTTTGGATAACTGAACCACTGCATGATTTCGATATCGCCTTTGTGACAATTTTAATGAGCTTGATTATGATTATGCCTAAAGTTGATTTGATTGGATGGCGTGAAGCATTTAACAGAGTGTCATGGAGCTTAATTTTCTTTGTAGCGGGTGCGACTGCACTTGGCAATCTATTGGTGAAATATAAAGTGCTCGATGTCATTCAACATCAATTATATCAAGTGATGCATCATGTCAAACTGGTAAATGAATTTGTGCCGCTAGTGATTATTGTAGTATTGACTGTGACTTCTCACTTGTATATTACAAGTCATACAACACGTGCAGTCGTCTTTATTCCATTACTGATTGTTTTTGGTAAAATGTTTGGTTTAAACCTGACAGCAGTTGTATTTATTGCGCTGATCGGTACGAACTACTGCTTAACTTTTCCAGTCAGTTCTAAAGCCTTGTTATTGTTTTATGAGAATAAAGAAAGACCATTTACAATTAAACAGCTCATGTATTTAAGTTTAGGTATCATGCCAGTATATATGCTTACCATGATTGTGATGTATTATGTTTATTGGCAATATGTTGGGCTTGCATTGAAATAGGAGTGAATAGAAAGTGGAAACTATCTTAATTGTGGAAGATGACGAGAAAATAGCACGCGTCATTGAACTAGAATTGGATTATGCAGGCTATGATGTCTGTATAGCGCATTCTGGTAAAGCAGCATTACAACTTTATCAAGAACGTCACATTGATTTGATTTTACTTGATGTGATGATACCAGATTTAAATGGATTAGAAGTGCTCAGACGTATTCGAAATGATGATGACTATATTAAAATTATTATGTTAACTGCACGTGATGAAGTCATGGATAAAGTCAGCGGTTTAGATTCTGGTGCAAATGATTATATGACTAAGCCATTTGAAATTGAAGAATTATTAGCACGGATTCGTGTACATTTAAAACAGCAGCAATTAAATCAAAAAGAAGCTGTTGAAGTTTTAACACATGATCACATCGAATTGAATCCACAATCTAGAGAAGTTTTTGTCGATGGCAGTCTAGTCGAACTCACACAAAAAGAGTACGATTTGTTGTACTACTTTATGACTAACCAAAATATTGCTTTAGATCGTGCGCAGATCATTGAGTATGTCTGGAGTTATGATTTCGTAGGTGATACGAATGTTGTAGATGTTTATGTCAGATACTTAAGAAAGAAATTAGATACGGCTGATACTTCAATTATATCAAGTGTCAGAGGTATCGGTTATATGATGAGAGCTTAGTTATGAAACTAGGAACACAACTTCAAATTTATATCACTTTGATGATTGCGATTGTTGTCATTATTACTAATTTGACGATCTATTTTATTTATCGTACCACTTCGTTAAATGCGGAAACCGCACAATTAGAAGATAAAGCAATCAGTACGATGGAGGAATTACGAAAGGCCAAAGAAAATCATAACGACAAAGAAAAAGTATTGCAAAGTTTGATTTTAACTGATGGTTATATTGCGATTGTAGGTAAAGATGATGATAGTAAATTTCAAGTCACATCTAATCCAAAATATAAAGATTTAAGTGAACCGTATAAAAATAAACAATATAAAAAGGCGATTTATAAAAAAGGGCATCATTTTGTCTTAGTCAGTATTCCGCTCGTTTGGAAAGATGGAGAAGTCAGTAATCTACAAATTTTTGAGAATATCGATTTCAAATATAGTAAATACGATATTTTAAAAGTGGTATTAACACTTTCTACATTGTTTATTTTGTTGATTGTCTTTTTATTAAATCGATTACTGACTCAAATTATTTTACAACCGATAAATCAATTGATTGAGAAAATGAAAAAGACGATTGAAACGAATCATTATGTCATTATGGATATTAATCAAAAGGATACTAAAGAGTTGCAAGCATTAACTCAGACATATAATGATATGATGGAAAATTTAAAGGAACATGATGAAAAGCAGCAAGCATTTATATCCAATGCTTCTCATGAATTGAAAACACCGATTACTGTGATTAATTCTTATAGTCAGATGTTGAAGCGGTTTGGAAAAACTAGAGAAGATATTTTAAATGAAAGTATAGATGCGATCAGCGATGAAGCACAACGGCTGAAATATTTAACTGAGCAAATGTTGGATTTAGCTAAAGTAGAGCGCAGTAATCAACAGGCAGAACGGCAATCTGTTGATTTAAATGAAATATTAGAGCATAAGGCTTCACGTTTCGCACATGCATATGATAGGGAGATTATATTTCAGTGTGATAATACTGCACGTGCATTTGTGAATGAAGATCAGTTCAAACAGTTGATGACAATTTTTTTAGATAATGCGATTAAGTACAGTCAAGATGATGTGATGATACATGCGACAGAACATCCAACGCACATAAACGTGAATATTTCAGATCGTGGCATTGGTATTCCGCCAGAAGATTTAGAACAAATCTTCAATAAATTTTATCGTGTGGACAAAGCAAGAGCGAGACAATCTGGGGGTTCTGGTTTAGGACTCTATATCGCGTTTGAATTAGCCAAACGTAATGACATAGAAATTCAAGTACAAAGTGTGCTTGATGTTGGCACAACGTTTATTTTGATTATAGAAAAGGTGACTTCAAATGGTGCTCAAAAAGATGATTAAAATACTGTTGATAGTCATTATTTGTATATTGATAGTGATATTATGTGCAGTGATTTATTTCAAGTCCACGCAACACGACTACACCCAACAAGAAGTTAAACAACTAGTAGATGATCGTTATGACGGCAAAATTCAATCTATTTCTTTGAACAAAGCTAAAACAACTTATAAGGTAAAATTGTTAGATGAAGGGTTGAAGTATGATTTAGAAGTAGATAAAAAAGACGGCGCAATTAAAAATGTCCATACAGTAAAAGTCAAACAACCGACTAAGTCTAAATCACAGCAAGAAAAAGCAACTAAGAAGAAAGAGACACCTTATATTTCAGAAGAAACAGCAAAAGCAGTCGCACAACATCAAGTGCCAGGTCAATTTGTTTATATTGATTTAGAAAAAGAGCACAATCCACCTTTTTATACGGTTCAACAAATCGTAGACGATGATGAAGGCGCAGTAATTAAAGTGAATGCCCTTAATAAAAAAGTACTGTCTGTGTCATGGTTCGAAATTAAAGATGATGACGACGATGATGATTTTGATGATTAAAAATATAAGCAGCTGTTGAAGTGTTATATGCGTTCAACAGCTGCTTATTTTCTTTGCCTATATTTCATTTTGAATTTATTGTAAAATAGTAGAGGTATGACAGAGAGAAGAGGTGTAGTTAATGGAGGGTATTTTACCTGTATTTAAAGAACGTGGTTTAACAAGCCATGATGTTGTATTTAAATTGCGTAAAATTTTACATACTAAAAAAGTAGGCCATACAGGCACATTAGATCCAGAAGTAAATGGCGTTTTACCGATTTGTGTCGGTGGTGCCACTAAAGTCAGTGACTATATCATGGAAATGGGTAAAGCATATCAAGCAACGGTTACGGTCGGTGTGAGTACAACTACTGAAGACCAAACTGGAGAGGTGCTAGAAACGAAAGCAGTCAGTAAAGATTTAACAGCTGATAAAATTGATGAAGCGATTTTATCATTTGTAGGTGAAATTGAACAAATTCCGCCGATGTATTCTTCTGTTAAAGTGAATGGACGTAAGCTTTATGAGTACGCACGTAATAATGAAACAGTTGAACGCCCTAAACGAAAAGTGCGCATTTATGAAATTGAACGTAATTCTGAGATTCGGTATAAAGATGACACATGTTCATTTGATATATTTATACGTTGTGGGAAAGGGACATATATCAGAACGTTAGCAACTGATATCGGCAGAACATTAGGTTTTCCGGCACATATGTCTCAATTAACACGTGTAGAAAGCGGCGGCTTTTCTATCGATGAAAGTTTAACTTTGGATCAAATTGATGAATTATATAAGCAAGAAGCATTACAGGAAAAGCTATTTCCGATAGAATATGGTTTGAAAGGGTTGCCTCATATTCAAATTGACGACCCGAACATCAAAAAACGCATTTTAAATGGACAGAAATTTTATAAAAATGAATTTTCTGAAGCGATTGATGAAGTAACAGTGATGGAAGATAAAGAAACAGAAAAAGCCTTAGCACTTTATATTCCGCACGCTGAGAAACCGAATGAAATCAAACCTAAAAAGGTATTTAACTAAAGGAGCATCGCAAAATGAAAGTAATTGAAGTTACACATCCAATTCAACCTAAGCAATATATACAAGAAGACGTTGCGATGGCATTGGGATTTTTTGATGGCTTGCATAAAGGACATGCGCAAGTCTTTCATACTTTAAATGAGATTGCGAAAAAACGTAATTTGAAAAAAGCGATTATGACGTTTGATCCCCATCCATCGGTTGTATTGAATCCTAAACAAAAAAGAACGGATTATTTAACGCCGTTAAGTGATAAAATCGAAATTTTAGAATCATATAACATCGATTATGTTATTATTGTGAATTTCACATCTAAATTTGCGGATGTTTCGATTGATGAGTTTGTGAACGAATATTTAATCGCAAACCATGTGAAAGAAGTCGTTGCAGGCTTTGATTTTACATTCGGCAAACACGGTAAAGGCAATATGTCTGTACTCCAAGAATTAAAAACACACTTTAATACAACGATTGTGAGCAAACAAGAAATGTTCTCAGAGAAAATATCAACAACTGAAATTAGAAAAGCATTAAAAGAAGGCGACTTGCAGAAAGCAAATGATGAACTAGGCTATCGTTACCGCATCAAAGGAACAGTAGTCCAAGGTGAAAAACGTGGCAGAACAATCGGGTTCCCAACAGCAAATATTGAACCGAGCGACGATTATGTATTACCTAAAAAAGGTGTGTACGCAGTCAGCTTAGCTATCGGTACAGAACAACGTATTTATAGAGGTGTATGTAATGTGGGTGTGAAACCGACATTCCATGATCCTAAGAAATCACATGTCGTGATTGAAGTGAATATCTTTGATTTTGAAGAAGATATTTATGGTGAACGTGTGATTGTCTTTTGGCACCACTATTTAAGACCGGAAATCAAGTTTGATGGTATTGATCCGCTTGTAGAACAAATGAATAAAGATAAAGAACAAGCGAAATATTTATTATCGGTTGATTTCGGTGATGAAGTATCTTATAATATTTAGGTCGGAATGATTACACATGTGGTAATCAAAACAAGATTAAAAACAGTCCTCACTCTTGGCAGGTCGATACTCCGACGCCTGACTCAGACTGGGGAGACTAAATTATTAAAGGAGGAAATTGACAATGGCAATTTCACAAGAACGTAAAGACGAATTAATCAAACAATACCGTGTACACGAAACAGACACAGGTTCACCAGAAGTACAAATCGCAGTATTAACTGCAGAAATCAATGCTTTAAACGAACACTTACGTACACACAAAAAAGACCACCATTCACGTCGTGGTTTATTAAAAATGGTAGGTCGTCGTAGACATTTATTAAACTACTTACGTAAAAAAGATATTCAACGTTACCGTGAATTAATCAAATCATTAGGTATCCGTCGTTAATCTTTTCTTAAGTAAAACGCTGATACCAGTTAGAGGAAAGGACCATCGTTGGTTGCTTTCCTTTTTTTATAGCTTAGATACGAATGTGCGTATAAAAATAATCATGTAAATGATATGATAGAATTATTAATGTAAAAGAGGTAGTAAGAGAAAGGAGATTCCTAATGTCTCAAGACAAGAAAGTGTTTAAGACCGAATGGGCAAACCGTCCGTTAACAATTGAAACTGGGCAGATGGCAAAACAAGCAAACGGTGCGGTACTCGTACGTTATGGGGATACAGTTGTATTATCTACTGCGACAGCATCAAAAGAACCGCGTGATGGAGATTTCTTCCCATTAACAGTTAACTATGAAGAAAAAATGTATGCAGCAGGTAAAATTCCTGGGGGCTTTAAAAAACGTGAAGGTCGTCCGGCTGACGAAGCAACTTTAACTGCGCGTTTAATCGATAGACCAATCCGTCCATTATTCCCTAAAGGTTACCGCCATGATGTTCAAATCATGAATATCGTGTTAAGTGCTGATCCGGATTGTTCACCAGAAATGGCAGCAATGATCGGTTCATCAATGGCATTAAGTGTATCAGACATCCCATTCCAAGGTCCGATTGCAGGGGTAAATGTCGGTTATGTTGATGGTCAATATGTGATCAACCCGACTGTAGAACAAAAAGAACAATCTCGTTTAGATTTAGAAGTTGCAGGCCATAAAGACGCAGTTAACATGGTTGAAGCAGGCGCAAGCGAGATTACTGAAAAAGAAATGTTAGATGCAATTTTCTTCGGTCATGAAGAAATCAAGCGTTTAGTAGCGTTCCAAGAGGAAATTATTGATTACCTTAAACCTGAGAAATCAGAATTTATTCCAGTTGAACGTGATGCAGAAGTCGAAGAAAAAGTAACTGCATTAACACAAGAAAAAGGTTTGAAAGAAGCAATTCAAACATTCGATAAAAAAGAACGCGAAGAAAATATCGACGCAGTTCGTGACGAAATTATTGAGATTTTCGAAGATGAAGAAGATCCGGAAAACGAAGCGTTACTTGCTGAAGTAAATGCAATCTTAAATGATTTAGTAAAAGAAGAAGTCCGTCGTCAAATCGCGGATGAAAAAGTACGACCAGATGGACGTAAACCAGATGAAATTCGACCATTAGAATCTGAAGTAGGTCTATTACCGCGTGCGCATGGTTCAGGTTTATTCACTCGTGGTCAAACACAAGCGTTATCTGTATTGACATTAGGCGCATTAAGCGAATATCAATTAATTGACGGTTTAGGACCTGAAGTTGAAAAACGCTTTATGCATCACTATAACTTCCCGAACTTCTCAGTAGGTGAAACAGGTCCAGTTCGTGCACCAGGTCGTCGTGAAATCGGACACGGTGCATTAGGCGAACGTGCTTTGAAATATATCATTCCTGACACCCAAGATTTCCCATATACAGTACGTATTGTCAGCGAAGTGCTTGAATCAAACGGTTCATCATCACAAGCATCTATTTGCGGTTCTACACTTGCTTTAATGGATGCAGGTGTACCAATCAAAGCACCAGTTGCTGGTATTGCGATGGGTCTTGTAACACGCGATGATAACTATACAATTCTTACAGATATTCAAGGTATGGAAGATGCTTTAGGCGACATGGACTTCAAAGTTGCCGGTACTAAAGATGGTATCACAGCAATCCAAATGGATATCAAAATCGATGGTTTAACTAGAGAAATCATTGAAGAAGCTTTAGAACAAGCACGTGTCGGCCGTTTAACAATTCTAGAACACATGCTTCAAACAATCGATCAACCAAGACCAGAATTAAGTGCGTATGCACCTAAAGTTGAAACAATGACAATCAAACCAGACAAAATCAGAGATGTTATTGGACCTGGCGGTAAGAAAATCAATGAAATCATTGATGAAACAGGTGTTAAACTGGATATCGAACAAGATGGTACTATCTTTATCGGTGCAGTAGATCAAGCGATGATCAATCGTGCGCGTGAAATTATTGAAGAAATTACACGTGAAGCAGAAGTGGGTCAAACATATAATGCGAAAGTTAAACGTATTGAAAAATACGGTGCGTTCGTAGAATTATTCCCAGGCACTGATGCGTTATTACACATCTCACAAATTGCGAATGAGCGTATCAATAAAGTTGAAGATGTATTGAAACTTGGCGACTCAATTGAAGTTAAAGTAACTGAAATTGACAGTAAAGGCCGTGTGAATGCATCTCACCGTGTATTATTAAATAAAGAAAACTAATAGAATATGAGATTGAATAAGAAGAATGCTTGTACAACTTGATGTTGCTTCACAAGCATTCTTTTATACATATGTACGTTTTAACATCGTGCTGGCCTATGGATTCATTAGTGTACATTAAAAAGATTTTAACTTATAATATAGAGTGAATACTTATATGGTCGGGGATTATAAATAGGAGGAGAAAAATTGAATTTAGTAAAGAAAAAGAATAATGATATTCGCATCATCCCGCTTGGCGGCGTGGGTGAAATTGCGAAGAATATGTATATCGTTGAAGTTGACGATGAAATGTTTATGTTGGATGCAGGTCTAATGTTCCCAGAAGACGAAATGCTGGGTGTCGACATTGTAATTCCTGATATTCAATATGTCATTGAAAATAAAGATAAATTAAAAGGTATATTCTTATCGCATGGACATGAGCATGCGATTGGTGCAGTCAGCTATGTTTTAGAAAAAGTTGACGCACCAGTATATGGTTCTAAATTGACATTAGCACTTGTTAAAGAATATATGAAAGAACGTAAAATTGATAAGAAAGTCAGATATTATACAGTCAACAATGAATCTGTAATGCGCTTTAAAAATGTCAATGTTTCATTCTTTAATACATCACATAGTATTCCAGATAGTTTAGGTGTAACGATTCATACGTCATATGGTGCAATTGTGTATACTGGTGAATTTAAATTTGACCAAAGTTTACAAGGCAACTATGCGCCAGATCTTAAGAAAATGACTGAAATCGGAGACGAAGGTGTCTTTGCGTTAATCAGTGATTCGACTGAAGCGGAGAAACCAGGTTACAACACACCTGAAAATGTGATTGAATCTCATATGTTAGATGCATTTACAAAAGTGAATGGCAGATTGATTGTGTCTTGCTATGCATCAAACTTTATCAGAATTCAACAAGTGTTAAATATTGCCTGCAAATTGAATCGTAAAGTCTCATTCTTAGGACGTTCACTAGAAACATCATTCAATATTGCACGTAAAATGGGATACTTTGATATTCCAAAAGACTTATTAATTCCAATTAATGAAGTTAAAAATTATCCGAAAAATGAAGTGGTAATTATTGCGACAGGTATGCAAGGAGAACCTGTAGAAGCATTGAACCAAATGGCGCGTCAAAAGCATAAAATTATGAATATCGAAAAAGGTGATTCAGTCTTCTTAGCCATGACAGCGTCAGCTAACATGGAAGTAATTATCGGTGACACGTTAAATGAATTAGCACGTGCCGGAGCAGATATCATCCCAAATAATAAGAAAATCCACGCATCAAGTCATGGTTGCATGGAAGAACTCAAAATGATGATTAACATCATGAAGCCAGAATACTTTATCCCTGTCCAAGGCGAGTTCAAAATGCAGATTGCCCATGCGAAATTAGCGGCTGAAGCAGGTGTAGCACCTGAAAAGATTTTCTTAGCTGAAAAAGGCGATGTCTTAAACTTCGATGGCGAAGATATGATTTTAAATGAAAAAGTAGAATCAGGTAACGTACTGATTGATGGTATCGGTGTAGGTGACGTCGGTAATATCGTTTTACGTGACCGCCATTTATTAGCAGAAGATGGTATTTTCATTGCGGTTGTGACTTTAGATCCGAAAAACAGACAAATTGCGGCAGGACCTGAAATTCAATCACGTGGTTTCGTGTATGTCAGAGAAAGTGAAGAATTGTTGAAAGAAGCGGAAGAAAAAGTACGCGAGATAGTGGAACAAGGTCTTCAAGAACGTCGTATTGAATGGTCTGAAATCAAGCAAAATATGCGTGATAAAATCAGCAAGTTGTTGTTTGAAAACACAAAACGCCGTCCAATGATTATCCCAATTATTTCTGAAGTTTAATTAAAAGTATGCAAGATTAACATACAAGAATGCTATGGTGTGCAAACATGCGTACCATAGCATTTCATCGTATAGCTCATATTTTAATCATGTGTAACTATGTGGTCTATACGTTAAATGTTAAAATAGAAGGATAGTAAGTTTAGCATGTGTGCGTATAGGCACCTTAGTTTGTCTGTACGCATAATACATATTCACTAAGACATATTTTATGGAAAAGAAGGTGTATGTTTTGGCACAAAGAAAGAAAAGAACAACAAATACGAAACGTAAAACGACAGCAAGAAGAAAAACCACAAAGAAAAAACAAAATGAAGCACCGTTACGCTATATTGCTGCGATTATTACGGTAGTGCTTGTTGTTCTAGGTGCCTTCCAATTAGGAATAATCGGAAGAGTAATTGATACCCTTTTCAATTACTTGTTTGGCTATAGTAGATACTTAACCTACATTCTCGTTATATTAGCATCAGGCTTTTTAGCTTATAACGGCAAGTTGCCGAAAACTAGAAGATTAACAGGTTCAATTGTGTTACAAGTTGCGTTGTTATTTGCGACACAATTGTATTTAGTCTTTACGAAAGGTGCTGCGGGCGACCGTGAACCTGTTATTTCTTATGTGTATCGTCAATATGATAAAACTCATTTTCCGAATTTCGGCGGCGGGGTGCTTGGTTATTATTTAGTTCATTTCTCTATACCGCTTGTATCTATTGTCGGCGTTGTCATCTTAACAATATTACTTTTTATTTCTAGTTTTATTTTATTATCTAAACAACGTCATCGTGATGTGGCTAAAATTTTCTTAGAGAAATTAAAATCAGGCAGTGAAAAAGCAGCAGTACATAGAAAAGAACGTAAAGCACGTCAAGCTGAGCGTGCAGAAGAAAAACAACGCCGTAAAGAAGAAAAAGCAGCAGAGCGTGCACAACAAGAAGAAGTGAAGGATGTCAGCGACTTTACAGAAGTTCCCATGTCAGAAGCAGAGAAGCAAGAAGCTGCGATTCCGATTTTCGGTGATGATCAAAAAGAAGAGACACCAAAACCAGCAGAATCTAAACCTCAAGCAGAACCTGCACCTAAAAGAAAACGTGAAAAACGTCAGTTGGTAGAACAAACACAAACAAATGAATCAACAGAATCATCTGAAGATATGGGCAGTATTTCTGAAGCGGGTGAAGTTGAAAATTCAGACTATCAATTACCGCCGCTTTCTATTTTGAATGAACCGGTGAAACAAAAAACAACTTCACGTGCTGAAGTTCAAAAGAAAGGGCGCTTACTTGAAAACACATTGAAGAACTTTAATGTTAATGCGAAAGTAACCCAAATCAAAATCGGTCCAGCAGTGACTCAATATGAAGTACAACCGGCACAAGGGGTTAAAGTCAGCAAAATCGTCAACTTGCATAATGATATTGCGTTAGCTTTGGCTGCCAAAGATGTGCGTATTGAAGCGCCGATTCCTGGTCGTTCAGCAGTAGGTATCGAAGTACCGAATGATAAAATCGCATTAGTTTCATTAAAAGAAGTCTTAGATGAAAAATTCCCTTCTAAGAATAAATTAGAGGTAGGTTTGGGTAGAGATATATCAGGCGAACCTATCAGCGTAGAATTAAATAAAATGCCGCACTTGCTTGTGGCAGGTTCTACCGGAAGTGGTAAATCTGTATGTATCAATGGTATCATTACGAGTATTTTACTGAATGCGAAACCCCATGAAGTAAAACTCATGCTAATTGACCCAAAAATGGTAGAATTGAATGTATATAACGGTATTCCGCATTTATTAATTCCAGTGGTCACAAATCCTCATAAAGCATCGCAAGCGTTAGAGAAAATTGTGGCGGAAATGGAACGTCGTTATGATTTATTCCAACATACGGGTACGAGAAATATTGAAAGCTATAATGACTATATGAAGCGTCAAAATGAGGAATTAGATGAAAAACAATCTCTATTACCTTATATTGTCGTAATTGTAGATGAATTAGCTGACTTGATGATGGTTGCAGGTAAAGATGTTGAGAATGCGATTCAACGTATTACACAAATGGCTCGTGCTGCAGGCATTCACTTAATTATTGCGACACAACGTCCATCTGTGGATGTTATTACGGGATTAATCAAGAACAATATTCCATCACGTATTGCCTTTGCGGTCAGCTCTCAAACAGACTCTCGTACGATTATCGACCGAGGCGGAGCTGAGAAGCTATTAGGTAAAGGGGATATGTTGTACTTTGGTAATGGCGGTTCTATTCAAACGCGTATCCAAGGTGCATTCTTAAGTGATCAAGAAGTTCAAAATGTAGTGAATTTTGTAATTGATCAACAAAAAGCGAATTATGTTAAAGAAATGGAACCTGGTACAACACCAGAGGGCGGAGAAAAGAAAAGTGAAGATCCGCTATATGATGAAGCTTATCAATTTATTGTCGAACAGCAAAAAGCGAGTACATCCCTTTTACAACGTCAATTCAGAATCGGTTACAACCGTGCATCACGTTTAATGGATGATTTAGAAATCAACCAAGTGATTGGACCACAACGAGGCAGTAAACCACGACAAGTATTAGTGGAATTAGATAATGGTGAGGTGTAATGATGACAAATACGAATTCGATATACAGAATTAAAGAATGGATATTAAATGAAATTGAAGAAGGTAACTTGCAACCGGGTGATCCGGCTCCAAGTACTTTATCAATCGCAAGAGAAGTTAACGCAAAAACTGATGATGTATATGATGCAGTGGATGAACTTATTACGGAACAAGTTTTAACACAAAACTTTGAAGCAACAGCGAGTGTTAAAACTTCTCAACCTTTCTTCTATCCACTTGATAAGTTGTTAAGCATCAGCAAAATGATTGAAAATGAAGGTTATAAAGCGGGCACAATCTTTATGAATTTAGATCAACAACCAGCAACAATGTATGATCGTAAAGCGCTGGATTTAAAAGAAGGCGAATTTGTCACGTTGATTGAAAGAATCAGAACCGCTGATGGTAGTCCTGTTGTTTATTGTTTAGATAAAGTGGCAACGAGTTACCTAACTTGTGCTGCATTTCAAGCGCATGATGAATCCATTTTAACTGCAATCAAAGCTTTTGCTGATATCAGTATCGCATATTCAGAAACAGAGATTGAATCGGTCAGCTATGAACCTAAAGTATCAGAAGCTTTAGAGTCAGCACCAAATGAAGCATTGATGCTATTAAGACAAATCCATTATGACCATCAAAACAGACCGATTCTTTACTCTTATAATTACTTCAAGAGTGAAGTAGTCAAATTTAAAACAATACGTAAAATTGAAGAAAATTAAGAAAGGGTGTGACAGTGTGAGTCAACAACACAATCATACAGAGCCGCGCATTAAGGTGATGCCGACGGATAAATTTAAAACAACAATTATCACATTCAAATTTATGGCACCGCTGGATGAAGAAACGATGACTGCGCGTGCCTTGTTAAGTAAATTACTTGTCAGAGCCACAAAAGAATGGCCGACAGATAAAGCGTTTAACAGAAAACTTTCAGAGTTATATGGGGCTTATGTCAATAGTTTCGTGACAAAGTTCAAGGATAAACATGTCATCACAATTACATTAGAAATTGTGAACGAACGTTACTTAAAACATAAAGACCCTTTGTTTGATGAAGGTTTAGCATTACTTCAACAAATTCTTTATCATCCGTTAGTTGAAAACGAACGTTTCAATGAAACATTTGTGACACAAGAAAAGACATTATTGAAAAAGAAACTAGAAGCAATCAATGATAATAAAGCACAACTAGCTTTCTTAAAATTAATGAAAAACATGTTTGGCGATCAACCATATAGTTATCTAGCATCAGGTTTAATCGAACATATACCTCAAATCACACCAGAATTGTTATATCATACATACCAATCCATGTTAGAGAACGATGATTGTGCTGTTTATGTCGTAGGTAATGTCGATTCAGAAGAAGTCACAGACAAAATCAAACAACTGTTTGATATTAAACCACTTCAACAAGTGTCTTCAGTCATTCAAGCACAACGTTCTAAAGATGAACTGCCGCAAACTATTGTAGAATATGACGAAATTGACCAAGCGAAGTTGAACATCGGTTATCGCTTCAACACATATTATGGACAACCAGATTACTATACCTTTGTGGTCTTCAACACAATGTTCGGTGGTGATCCATCATCTGTCTTGTTCAATGAAGTGCGTGAAAAACAAAGTTTAGCATATTCTGTACATTCACAAATTGATGGTAAGAATGGCTACATGTTTGTGTTAAGCGGTGTTTCTGCTGAAAAATATGAAGTTGCGAAAGATACGATTTTAGCGGAATTTGAAAAATTCCAACGTGGTGAATTCAATGAAGAGAAATTAGAACTTGCGAAGAAAATTTTAATTTCACAACGTAACGAATCACAAGACCGTCCGAAAAGTATGGTAGAAATTGCACATAATCAAATCTTATTACCGAAAGATTTAACAAATGGTAATTATGGACAAAAAATTCATGATGTGACGAAAGAAGATGTTATTCGTCTCACACAAAGTGCCATCCTAGATACGATTTATGTGTTGACGAAGGAGGACGAAGCATAAATGAAAAAACGTTATTATGAGTTAATCGATGAAACAGTATATGAAGCGCAAATGGATAATGGCTTAAAAGTTTTTATCATTCCAAAGCCAGGATTCCAAAAAACATTTGTTACATATACGACACAGTTCGGTTCATTAGACAGCAAATTTAAACCTTTAGGCAGTGATGAATTTGTGACAGTACCGGATGGTGTTGCGCATTTCTTAGAACATAAATTATTTGAAAAAGAAGAAGGCGACTTATTTACTGACTTTGCGGAAGATAATGCACAAGTCAATGCCTTTACAAGTTTCGATCGCACAAGTTATTTATTCAGCGCAACCTCAAATGTAGAGTCGAACATTTTACGTTTGATGAACATGGTAGAGACGCCTTATTTCACTGAAGCAACAGTTGAAAAAGAAAAAGGGATTATTGCTGAAGAAATAAAAATGTATCAAGAACAACCAGGTTATAAGCTAATGTTCAATACATTACGTGCAATGTATAAACAACACCCTGTTAAAGTAGATATTGCTGGCAGTGTTGAAAGTATTTATGAAATTACAAAAGATGATTTATATATTTGCTACGAAACATTTTATCATCCATCTAATATGGTGATGTTTGTTGTAGGTAATGTCGATCCTGAACGTATTCATGATTTAGTTCGTGATCATGAAGCAAAACGAGAATTGACAGCACAGCCTGAAATTGTACGCGATAGCTTAGAAGAGCCTGAAGCAGTTCAACAAACCAAAGTGGTTGAGGAAATGAATATTCAAATTCCAAGATTGATGCTTGGCTTTAAAAACGTACTGCAACAAGCATCAAAAGAAGTCTTTATGAAACGTGATATTGAAATGACATTCTTCTTCGAAATGGTATTAGGTGAAGAAACAGACTTCTATCAAAACTTATTAAATGAAGGCTTAATTGATGATACATTTGGTTATCAATTTGTGTTAGAACCTTCTTACAGCTTCTCTTTAATTACAAGTTCAACACCAGACCCAGATAAGTTGAAGTCGTTATTGTTGGATGAGTTGAAAGCTAAAGTCGGCAATTTAGAAGATGAAGAAGCCTTTGAATTGTTGAAGAAACAATTTATTGGAGAGTTTATTTCAAGTTTGAACTCACCAGAATATATTGCGAATCAATATACAAAACTTTATTTCGAAGGTGTCAGCTTATTCAATATGTTGGACATTGTAGACAGTATTACGTTAGAGAGTATTAATGAAGCGGCAGAGAAAAGTTTAAACTTTGATCAAATTGCTGACAGCAGACTGGAGATTAAGAAGTAAATGAAAGCATTAGTCATTGGAGGTTCTGGCTCTATTGGTTCCGCTATTGTAGAACAATTATTGTCAGATGGTTATGAGGTCATTGTTCATTATAATCAATCGTCACCAGATCAGCTAAAAGCTAAATATGAGAGCCAGAATGTATCGTTTGTACAAGCGGATTTGACGCAAGATATAAACATGGAATCTGTATTTTCATTTATTCATAATTTGGATGTTTTAGTTTATGCAGCTGGTCGCAGTTTATATGGCATGTTTCAAGATATGACAGCAACAGACATTGATGCATGTTATCAGTTGAATGTTAAAAATATGATGCTTATTACACGCTTCTTCTTAGAACAATTAAGAGCAAGTGCTCATGGCCGTATTTTAATTATCTCTTCAATATGGGGAGAAACAGGTGCGAGCATGGAAACTGTTTATTCTGCGATGAAAGCGGCACAAATCGGTTTTGTGAAAGCTTTAAGCCAAGAACTTGCGATGACAAATATTACAGTCAATGCTGTGACACCTGGCATGGTCAGTGGTAATATGGCAGATGAGTTTGAACCTTCTGAATTAGCAGCGATTATTGATGAACTGCCACAACAACGTATGGTTACACCAGATGAAGTTGCGTACACATGTGCTTATCTTTATGATAAACGTGCACAAAGTGTCACAGGTACAATACAGAAAGTCAATGGCGGTTGGTATATTTAAACATGAATTCCATATTCATATACTTAGAGATAATGTATAATGTAGATATCTTTCAATTCTATTGAAAATGAGTATGTATCACTTCATTCTGATGAATTCTATATGTTGTTGAACTAAGGGGCGTGTTAAAACATGATAGCACCAGAAAGAAAAATTGAATGGTATTTAGAATATGAAATTACCTTTAACCGAGCTGGACTTTTAGGAGATGTCGCAAGTCTATTAGGGATGATGGGGATCAGTATTGTGACAATTAATGGCGTCGATCAAAATCGTCGAGGTCTATTAATTCGTGCAGACAGTTTAGACAAAATGCGACGCTTTGAAGATATTGTAAGTCAAATTGATGAAATTTCGATTACTAAAATGCGTAAACCGCAATTACGTGATCGTTTAGCAGTTAGACATGGCCGCTATATCAAACAAGATGCAGATGATAAGAAAACGTTCAGATTCGAACGTGAGGATTTAGGTCTGCTGGTAGACTTTTTAGCAGAAATCTTTAAAGAAGAAGGCCATAAACTAATCGGTATTCGTGGCATGCCACGTGTCGGTAAAACAGAATCAATTGTAGCAGGCAGTGTCTGTGCGCATAAGCGTTGGCTGTTTATCAGTTCTACATTGATTAAACAAACCATACGTAATTCTCTATTAAAAGGAGAATACGGACCAGAACATGTTTATATTATCGATGGGGCAGTGACTGCCAGAGAAAATGATCCTAAGCATCGTCAATTAGTCGATGAAGTGATGGCTTTACCAGCAATCAAAGTGGTAGAACATCCGGATTTATTTGTAGATTCTTGTGATTATCAGTTAGAAGACTTTGATTATATTATTGAGTTAAGAGAAACTGAAAATCAAGAAATCAAATATGAACATATGAAACAACAAACGGTTAAAAGTAAGAATAACTTAGATTTCGGTAATTCCTTTGATGACTTTGGCGGAGGATTCGGATTTTTTGAATAATGTTTCAAGGAGTGTCAAAACATGAGCAATACAATTGGACAGACATTAAAAGGGAAAAGAGAACGCTTAGGCATGACGTTAAATGAATTAGAGTCAAAGACTAAAGTGAAAAGAGAAACTTTGACTCTTATCGAAGCGAATGATTTTAATGCGCTTTCTAATCCGAATTATGCGGAAGGTATTATTGAGAAATATGCCAAAGCAGTGAATACAGATGCTTCTATCCTGATTGCTCATCATCAAGAGGAGCTGCCGAATTCTGCAGATAGCCACTATGATGAAACTATTGAACAATTCAGTGGTTCAAATCCGCCAGATTATAAAACACAAAGTAAAGATTCTAAGCAACTGGTTGTTTGGCTCAGTATTTTTATTGTGGTAACTTTGGTCTTATGGGTGGCAGCAGTATTCTTATTATAAAATAGCAAGAAAAGAGGAAATGTTTATGAATCTACCCAATCAGATAACCATCTTCAGGGTAATTTTAATACCGGTATTTATTCTTTTTGCGTTAGTCGACTTCGGCTTTGGCAATATGACATTTATCGGAAGTCATTCGATTCGTATTGAGTTCTTTATCAGCGGTTTGATTTTTATCATCGCTTCACTCAGTGACTTTGCGGATGGCTACTTAGCACGTAAATGGAATTTAGTGACAAACATGGGGAAATTCTTAGACCCGCTAGCAGATAAATTGTTAGTTGCAAGTGCTTTAATCGTTTTAGTTCAACTTGATTTAACGAATTCAGTTGTAGCGATTATTATCATTGCACGTGAATTTGCGGTAACAGGCTTACGCTTACTTCAAATTGAACAAGGTTTTGTCAGCGCTGCAGGTCAATTAGGTAAAATTAAAACAGCAGTTACAATGGTTGCATTAGTTTGGATTTTACTTGGTGAACCACTTGTCGTATGGATTGGTTTCCCAATCGGACAAGTATTGTTATACATCGGTGTATTCTTTACAGTTCTTTCAGGTATTGAATATTTCTACAAAGGTAGAGATGTATTTAAAAAACAATCATAATCTATATCATCTTAAGGGTGGCATATACATAGCGGTGAACTGAATGCATATGAGTTCACAAATCACTATGTTTATGCCACTCTTATATTTGTATAGTATGAATTAAGATTCTCAAAGGTAATGGAGGAAATTTTATGAAAATTTCTATTGTAGCAGTAGGATCAGAACTCCTATTAGGACAAATACTCAATACAAACGCGAAGTTCCTTTCTCAATTATTTAACGGTGTTGGCTTAAATGTCGTGGAACAAGCGGTAATTGGAGATAATGAAGCTAGATTAGAACGCTTATTGCGTCAATCTCTAGAAGTTAACGATACGATCGTAATGACAGGCGGACTTGGTCCGACAAAAGATGATTTAACGAAACATACAGTAGCAAAAGTCTTAGGGCGTGAACTGGTTACAGATGAAACAGCATTAGAATATATTGAAAGCTACTTTAAAGAACAAAAACAAGAAATGAGCGAAAATAATAAACAACAAGCATTAGTGATTGAAGGGTCAACGGTTCTGCCAAATAAAGTAGGTATGGCACCTGGCATGTTAGTAGAACAAGATGGTAAACGTATTGCGTTAATGCCTGGGCCACCAAAAGAAATGAATCCGATGGCAGAAGAAGAATTATTTCCATTATTAATGCAAGAAAACGGTACAATCTTTTCTGAACAATTGAAGTTTGCAGGTATCGGAGAATCACGTGTTGAAACAGAATTGTTAGACTTAATCGACAATCAATCTAATCCAACAATTGCTCCTTTAGCTGGTTCTCATGAAGTTAAAATTCGTGTTACAGCAAGTGGACCAGATGAAGCTACATGTAAGTCTTTAATCAAACCAATTAGAACAGAAATTCTTAATCGTATTGGAGATTATTATTTTGGTTCTGATGAAACAACAATCGAACAAGCAACACTTGAAAAAGTGCCGGGTACTTTTGCGATTTATGATGGTGTTACATCAGGAGAAGTTTACTCTAAACTTAAAGAAGATGATAAAGTTGATAAGTTAAGAGGTATGTTGGTTGATGATGTTATCTTTGTAGAACAAGACTTAGATATTAAAACACGATTAAAATCAGGTGCAGAACAAGTACGTAAACTTTATCAAACTGATATCGGTGTAGCCTTATTGCATGAAGAGGATGAAGTGTATTTAGGTGTACGCACAGAAGATGACTTCAAAATAGAAGCGTTTACTATGACGCAAAAAAGGAATTTAATTAAACATAGAACGCCAAACTATGTCTATATCCGTTTGATAAATATGTTTTCTAAGTAAGAAATAGACAAAAAATTACGTTTATAAGTACTAGTGTTCGGTTGGTTATCACTTAAAACAAGGAATAACCGAACAAATATTCGTTTATTTCTTGTAATTTAGGATAGAAACCTGTATAGTATGAATTAAGATAAATTTGAGAAGATATCTCGAATAGGAGGCCAGACATTGAATAATGAACGTCAAAAAGCGCTAGATACTGTAATTAAGAATATGGAGAAATCGTTTGGTAAGGGTGCGGTTATGAAGTTAGGCGATAACAAAGCGCGCCGAGTTTCAAGTGTATCAAGCGGTTCTGTTACATTAGATAATGCCTTAGGAGTAGGCGGATACCCTAAAGGAAGAATTGTAGAAATTTACGGACCAGAAAGTTCTGGTAAAACAACAGTTGCATTGCATGCGATTGCTGAAGTACAAAAACAAGGCGGCATTGCAGCATTTATTGATGCTGAGCACGCGTTAGATCCTGTATATGCAGAAGCATTAGGTGTAGATATCAATAACTTATACCTTTCACAACCTGACCATGGGGAACAAGGTTTAGAAATTGCAGAAGCATTTGTGCGTAGTGGTGCAGTAGACATTATTGTTGTCGACTCAGTTGCAGCATTAACACCTAAAGCTGAAATTGAAGGTGAAATGGGAGATACACACGTTGGTTTACAAGCTCGTTTAATGTCACAAGCTTTACGTAAACTTTCAGGTGCTATTTCTAAATCAAACTGTACAGCGATTTTCATCAACCAAATCCGTGAAAAAGTCGGCGTAATGTTCGGTAACCCTGAAACAACGCCAGGTGGACGTGCATTGAAGTTCTACAGCTCAGTACGTTTAGAAGTACGTCGTGCAGAACAATTAAAACAAGGCCAAGAAATTGTAGGTAACCGTACTAAAATTAAAGTAGTTAAAAACAAAGTTGCGCCACCATTCAGAGTAGCAGAAGTTGATATTATGTACGGACAAGGTATTTCTAAAGAAGGCGAATTAATCGACTTAGGTGTTGAACATGATATCGTTGATAAATCAGGTGCTTGGTATTCTTACAACGGCGACCGAATGGGTCAAGGTAAAGAAAACGTTAAGAATTACTTGAAAGAACATCCTGATGTTAAAGCAGACATCGATCAAAAATTACGTCAAAAACTTGGTATTTTTGATGGAGATGTTGAAGAGAAAGAAGAAAAAGAAGCAGAAAAAAATAGTGAAAATGCATCTTTATTTGAAGAAGAATAGTATCTATTTTATAAACCTGGAAATAGCTTCCAGGTTTTTCTTTTTGCGGTGTAATTATGAAGGTTATGTAAACTATTAACCTTGACACTTCTCATGTTAAAAAAGTACAATTGGTATGTATGATTCTTATATAACTTCATATAATCATATTGAAATTGATATACAAATAAACAAAATCCTAGAAAAAGGAGGTGTTTGTGTGAATTTATTAACCCTCCTACTCATTTTGCTGGGTTGTATTCTAGGAGTTGTTGTAGGGTATATAGTTGCCCAAAAAGTTTTGCACGATAAACAAGTGCAAGCAAAACAAACTGCAGATGATATTATCAATCAGGCGAACAAAGAAGCAGAGAATCTCAAGAAAGAGAGATTACTTGAGGCGAAAGAAGAAAATCAACGTTTAAAAGAACAAACAGAAAATGAACTTCGAGAAATACGTGGAAATCTTCAAAAACAAGAGACCCGCCTTCTTCAAAAAGAAGATAACTTAGAGCGTAAGTCTGATCTATTAGACAAAAAAGATGAGATTTTAGAGCAAAAAGAATCGAAAATTGAAGAAAAACAACAACAAGTAGATGCAAAAGAGAGTAGTGTTCAATCCATAATAATGAAGCACGAACAAGAATTAGAACGCATCTCCGGTCTCACACGTGATGAAGCTATCAAAGAACAGTTTCAACGTGTTGAAGAAGAACTGTCACAAGATATTGCAGTACTTGTTAAAGAAAAGGAAAATGAAGCGAAAGAAAAAGTTGATAAAACCGCAAAAGAATTGTTGGCAACAACGGTTCAACGCTTAGCTGCTGAACATACTTCAGAGTCAACAGTATCGGTAGTCAACTTACCGAATGATGAAATGAAAGGTCGTATTATTGGCCGTGAAGGTCGAAACATTCGTACTTTAGAAACATTGACGGGTATCGATTTAATTATAGATGATACACCAGAAGCGGTTATATTATCAGGCTTCGATCCTATTCGACGAGAAATTGCACGCACAGCTTTAGTCAACCTTGTTTCAGACGGTCGGATTCATCCGGGTCGTATCGAAGACATGGTAGAAAAAGCACGTAAAGAAGTAGATGATATTATCCGAGATGCTGGTGAACAAGCTACATTTGAAATTAACGTTCATAACATGCATCCAGACCTAGTTAAAATACTCGGTCGACTTAAATTCAGAACAAGTTATGGCCAAAATGTCTTAAAACACTCAATCGAAGTTGCACATTTATCAGGAATGCTTGCAGCTGAACTTGGTGAAGACGTGACATTGGCAAAACGTGCTGGTTTGTTACATGACGTTGGTAAAGCGATTGATCATGAAGTAGAAGGCAGCCATGTCGAAATTGGTGTAGAACTTGCGAAGAAATATCATGAAAATGAAACAGTTATTAATGCGATTCATTCCCACCACGGGGATGTTGAACCAACATCTATTATCTCTATCCTAGTTGCTGCAGCAGATGCTTTATCAGCAGCGCGTCCAGGTGCTCGTAAAGAGACACTTGAAAATTATATCCGCAGATTGGAACGCTTAGAAGCACTATCTGAAGGTTATGAAGGCGTAGAAAAAGCATTTGCGATTCAAGCAGGTCGTGAAATCCGTGTGATTGTATCACCAGATGACATCGATGACTTGAAAGCACATCGCCTAGCAAGAGATATTAAAAAACAAATAGAAGATGAACTACAGTATCCAGGACATATCAAAGTGACAGTTGTTCGTGAGACGAGAGCAATTGAATATGCAAAATAATTTTTGAAACCAACAGAACCTTGGGCTAGAGATAGCGGCTCTCTGTCAAATAGGACTGGTGAGCTAAAA